>CAYVVK010000379.1:0-6637 GCA_964454855.1 uncultured Phaeodactylibacter sp.
TGGGCTCTCACAACCGCCTGGCATTCAAAAGCGTCCAACCTTAGACGGGTAGCCAGTGTTGTTTTTAACTGCCTGACAGGCAGTTGTTTATGGTGGGCTGGTGTTTTTTCTCAAAAAAAAGGCCTGCAAAAAAATTCTGTGAACGGAACCTTCTGCGCCATAGCTGGCGTTTAGCAAAATGTTAATCAAATTTTAATTCTGCTTTAATTTTGACAAGCTGTTATTCATTTGGCTAGAGTTTTTTTTAATTTTAGCAAAAACCACGATGGCGATGAAATGGCGAAGACTTAACGGCCAAAAGATCGAACTCCCGATCAAAGACGCAGTAAAAGAAGCCATACTGCGGGAAAAAGGCAATGGGCACCGGCTCAAGGTGTGCATCGGTTCCGACTCTCAGGTGCGCGGCGGCATAATAGAATTTGCTACCGTTATTGTTTTCCTGAGGGAGAAGAAAGGTGGCTTCATGTTTATCTCCAATTCCAGGGAGCATATTAAAATGAGCCTGCGCGAACGCATGATCACGGAGGTGGCCAAGTCCGTAGAAGTAGCTTACGCCCTCTGTGACCTGCTCGACGAACACAGGGTCGAGCTGGAAGTACACGCAGATATCAATACTGACCCGCACTTCCAATCCAACCTGGCCCTCAAGGAAGCCATGGGGTACATCCTCAGCATGGGCTTTGTCTTCAAGGCCAAGCCCGATGCCTTTGCCAGTTCTTCCTGTGCGGATAAGGTGGTTTAAGTAGGCGGACAGATTTAGTTTACTCATACTGCTTGGACATATAGCCTGAAATGCTTTGTGCTTGGGCGTTCCGGGCAGATTGTTGAGCGTAGCGAAACCCGCCTGGGTTATATTGTTCTGTCCACCTACTTGAGTAGGCGGACAGATTTAAATTACGTTTCGTTCGCGAGCCCGTAGCGAACGAAACGGCGTTTTCTTTGCACGGCCAAACGTTCGGCCGTGCAAAGAAAACGTAAAATATATGTGTCCGCTTACTTACATCGTCCGCATGTAGTTGACCAGATGCCAGACATCCTCCTTACTGGGGATCTTCTTCTCGTAGTTGGGCATCTCCCCACGGCCTATCCAGCTTTTGTAAAAGATGGCGCCGTCAGACTGCTTCTGGAAGGCCTCCGAGCTAAAGTCACCGGCAGGCGTGTCCAGCTGGGCGGCTTTCGGGCCGTCTCCCAGGCCATCCTTGCCGTGGCAGGACTTACAGTGCTTGCTCCACAGCATTTTTCCAATGGCGATGGATTCCTTATCTGCTTTAACAGGGTTTTTCATCTTTTCGTATTCGGCAGGTACTTTCCAGTCTGATGCCTGCGCCTGCAGAGAGACGGAGCAGAAGATCAATCCTGCTGCAAAAAAGACGAACAATGCAATTAATTTACTTCTCATGACTTGATAATTTAAAGGGTTGGCTCTTAATAAATCTGACGTATAAGCATGCTCCGGGCCACTTTTACAGTTAGCTTTCGGGCGCTTGTTTTCTCATTTTGAACAATCGGTAAATGACCTCCAGGTAGTGCCCCCAGATGATCGCCAGCAAAATAATAAAAGTGAGCAACAGCCACAGTGGCGGGTTGGGGCTCCACAGGGCGCGTGGCATCTCTGTAGTAGCGGCAGCGATGGGCGCCCCCCAATCCTGTACGGTATGCGCCTCTACGGTGCCGAATTCCCAGTGGCCGTCCAGCCGGGCAAAGATATGCAGCTTGCCGTCCTTCCCTCCCGGGAGGTCCATGGGGAAATCCACGGCCGCCATGCCATCCTCATCCGTAGTGGCCTCCCCTACTTTCAGGGGGTTGATGTAGCTTTTTACGAAGACGTAGATGAGCTCTTCGGCAACGGGCTCTCCGCGGCTTTCCAGGCTGATGTTAATGGTGCGGGAGGAATCCTCCGCTACGGGCTCCAGGTTCATCTGCGCATCGGTAATGGCGATCTCGTCATCGCTTTCCCCGAATTCCTCATTGCCCGCGAAAACGGCCATTACTGTATAGGCGCCGGCTGTATCCTGGAGGAGTTCTTTTTTGGGAACCTTCAGGCTGGCCTCGCCATCTGCGTCGGTGGTGGCCGTGCCCAATTCTTTTTCCAGCGTGTCCGCCATGGACATGAATTGGACCTCCAGCCCAGGCAGGCCGGTATAGCGCCCTTCGATCTTGGCCCTTGCCAGGCCCTTTAGCGTTACTGTCGCTTCATCACCCTGAACGGTGGAAATGCTCATGCGGCTGCTGATGGGCCCTTCTTCCTCCTGGGCAAAGAGCGGAGCAGACAGGAAAAGCGCCAGGGCCAGAGCGAGGAGCCGGTATCCACTGTATTTTCGCCAATATCTTGAATGTGGATTTTTCATGCTTTAGTTGTTTTCTTTTTCGTATTCCGAAATGGGAATCACATTGACCACCTTCGGTATCAGGGTGAAGAAGATGAAGAAGGTCGCTGCGCCTGCCAGAACGAGTGCCCATTCCACCCAGGTGGCGGAGTAGCTCAGATATTCCGGCCGCACATCCTGAATAGGGATGAGGGGTGTTTCCAGCGGAGGCACCACCGTCAGGTAGCGCCGCACCCACATGGCTAACACCAAGAGCAGGGAAATGGCCGTAATGATGCCGGGTGTGCGAAAGCGCGGTATGGAGATGATAATAATGGGAAGAACGATACCAAACAGGTTAGCCGTATGGAAGGCCCACCCAAACTCATCGAAGTCGAACAACTTGGCGGTCACCGCTATTTCCCATTCTCTGGAACTGTACCAACTGGTGATGTACTCCGAGAAGGTAAAATAACCGTAAACCCCTGCTAACATCAGTATGATGTACCCCATGTACCGGAAATGCTTATCTGTAATGTACTCCTCCAGGCCATACATCTTACGGTAGGCCCACATGACGAGTACGATAAGGCCAATGCTGGTGGCAATGGAGGAGATGATGTAGCCCGGCCCGAAGATGGTGCTTTGCCAGCTCGGCCGCAATGTCATACCGAAGATCCAGGAGAGTACGGCAAAGGCAAGGATCACCTTGGGTACCATAATGAACGCCATCGACCTCGTGGAGTGCCGGATCTGCTCTTCCTGATCTTCCGTACCCTGAAAGCGCAGGGCCAGAGCATTGTACAGCTTTTTCCTCCCGGAAGAAATTTCAACGAGTGAAGTATCCCGCAGGATGGCAAAATCCTTGATCAGCAGGAGGTAGGTAAAAACGGTAATGCCCACCAGATAAGTGGAAATCACCATCACGTCCCAGGTAATGGGCGACTGTACGCGGGCGTGGATGAGCAGGTAGTGCAGGCGGTCGAAACGGCCGATGCACAACAGGATGAATACCGGGCCGATGATGCCGGTGACGAAGGCCAGCAGAGCCGCAATGCGGATGACCGGCCGGCCCCAGGGCACCTTAAAATAGTACAGGATGGCCGCCAGCATGGCCGCCCCATAACTCACGCCGATGAAATAGATGAAGTTGGCAATATAGTATCCCCACACCGCGTGGTCGCGCATCCCCGTTACTACGTGCCCTTCCGCGATCTGCTTGTACAGGCCGTACATGCCGAAGAGGATCAGCGCCAGCAGCAGGCCGATCCACAGCTGCGTGCCGGTGCTCGTCTTCTGTAGCTGTGGGGCCAAAGCCTTGAGGATAGCGGTTTGCTTTTTATTGAGCTGAGCGGTTTTCATAATGTTTTAGATTTGACTGTCGTCGAGTAGGCCCTCGTATTGTTCCATCAGTTCCTCCGGTACTTCTTCCAGCCCACGGCCTACCGGGAACATCCGGTTGGAGGGCGGCAGGTAGTAAACGCGTGGCTTGGTGCCCAGCTCTTCGCCGTAGCGGTAGCCGGCGCGGTCTTTGATCAGCTGGCTGAAACGCACGGTCTCGGCGCCGTTGGTGACGATATCTTCATTCTCATCTCCGAAGTAGAAAGCGCCATTGGGGCAGGCCGTTACACAGTCGGGCAGTTTGCCCATACGGGCCATGTCCGGGCAGAAGTCGCATTTTTCCACCGTGCCGACCTGAGGCGGCATACTGGTTTCCGCTGAGCCGTGGTGGGTGCTCATATCTGCCGGCTGCCCTTGTTCTCCCCAGTTGAATACCCGGGTGGAATAGGGGCAGGCCGTCATGCAGAACTTACAACCTATACAGCGGTCATTGTCAATAAGCACCAGCCCATCCTGCCGCTTAAAGGTAGCGTCTACCGGGCAAACCTTCACGCAGGGCGGGTTATCGCAATGGAAGCAGGTTTTTGGAAACCAGTAGGGCGCTCCCTCCTCGCAGTCTTTCATCAGCTTGACGGTCAGCCATTCCTTATCGGGAGGCAGGTGGTGCATTTTCTGGCAGGCAGTGATGCATTTGCGGGCGTTGTTACAACGGGCCAGGTCAATGACCATAACGAACTTCCTTCCTTCTATTCCTTTTCTTGCTTCCTCGTAACTTACTTCGTGAACGTGGTGGGTATGCTGGAGATAAGAGCGGCCTACTTCCACCAGTTCTCCCTGTGGCGTCAGTACCTTGACGGTATCTCCGGGTTCCGGTGGCAGGGAATCCTCCCCTGCGGAGGTGTTGCAGGAAGAGAATACCAGCGATCCACAGGCAGCAAGGGTCACCCCCAGTGCTCCTTTTCTGAGAAAATCGCGGCGCCCTTTTTCAGATGATTCTGACATGATATTTTTTCATTTTTAGAAGATAGCGGGCTTAGAAGTTCCAAAGGCGGGTCATGTTGAACCCAATGAGGAACTGCCCGTCACCTATGCTGTTGCTGTTAAATACATTGTTCAGCTGAGGAACGATGTTCTTGTAATTGCCCACGAAGATCTGGAAAGCGTGGGAGCTGGAAACCACCTCGATGCCGAAGCTGAGGTTGGGCTCCGGATTGTTGACCTCATGCTCCGTGATCGGAAGGTCATAGCCGGCAATGACCGCCAGGGTAGGCGTCACTTTGTAACGCCCCATAAGGGCCAGGGCCAGGTGGTCGTTATTCATCTTCTGGGTGATCTCCGGATTTTCATCCGTAGGTATCTGCCGCTGGAAGTTGAAGTGTGAGAGGCTCAGGGCCGCCTGCAGGGAGAACTGCCGGGTCAGCTTCCGGGCCAGCATAAGCTGGTGGAAGCAGGAGAAGCGGTCGGTCGTCTCTATGAAGTTGGCTGCATCGCGGGTATCCCAGCCCAAATTCACGAAGTAGGTGGCGCTGACCGGCCAGCCTCCTTCTCTGCCCTGCTGAAAAAGGGAGTATTTGGCGTTGAAATCCCACATCATGCGCTCCTTGGTGAAGCCGAAGCCGAGTTGCAGATTGTTGATGGGCACGTAGTTCAGGCCGATGCGGATATTGGAAGGCGCATACAGGCCGAAGAAGTCATCGTAGCCGTTCTCCAGGGTGCCGAAGCGGTGGAGGATATCCATCTGGAAAGTTCCCTGAATGGGGACGATGACGGTTTGGTTATCGATCATCCAGGTGCTTTCAAACATATTGCGCACCGGGCGGGTATCTTTTTCAATTTCCAGGGTTTCCTGTGCCTGCACAGCACCTGCCAGCAGAAAGGCGGCCAGTAAGGCAAAGGTGTATATTTTCGGAAATGGCAATAAGCTTTTCATGGTACAGAGATTTAATTGTCTTTTGCACCCTGGGTAATCCAGGTGAGCACAGTTTTATTGAATTCTTCGTTGGGCCCGGACAGGGGCATGTCCAGGCCGCGGTTGCCGAGCATCCACTGCATCAGTTCGCTTTCTCTGGGCTCGAGGGTATCGATATAGTTGCCCTGGAAAAGAGCCTCGTAAGCGTTTTCGGCAGTCAGGTCGGGAGGTACGCCCCCGGTATTGTGGCAACCACTGGAGTTGCAGTGCCCGTCAAATATCGGGATGACATCTTCGGAAAAGCTCACCTGTTCGGTAGTGTCGATGATGATGTCCGGAGGCTCGATGACCCCTGAGTCATAGGTACAAGCCGTTGGCGCAAGGGCACTGAAAAGCAGCGCCAGTAGTGCCAGTATGGATAGAGCGGTTTGTTGCTTCATGGTTTACAAATTGATTTCACCCCAGGGGCGTGGCCTGGCCTTGCGGAGACAATAGTTGCGGAACGGGAGATCAGGCATGCATGGGGGGCCTGAAAAAACAGTTGGCCAGATAGGGGGATCATAACCAACTGTTTTACAAAAGCCTAAAAGTTTTTCATTCAAATTGCAGGGTTCGTTCTTTCTAATCCAGTGCTTCTATGGAGTTCGTCAGCAGCGCTTTGGCGTAGCGGTAGTTGTGTACGCCGAAGCTCTGGTCTTCTCTTACGTATTGGTAGTTCCATAATGCACCGAGCTGGACATTTGTCAGTTCCAGGGGCGCACTGGAAGAAGCATTAGCCATTTCGAGGTCATCCCTCAGGATGCCGAGTTCGTTCAGGCGGACGCCCAGTTGAGTGAGCAGGCCTTCGATCTCCACCTGGATTTCTTCCACCAGTATTTCCAGGGCGTCCGTATCGTCATGGCACTTGGTACAGCCGTTGTAGTTGAGGCCGCCATCAGTTGTTTCCACCCGGAAAGTGTGGCCGCCGGCCGCCCTGCTGTCTATGGGAGTGGCCATGTGGCAGGTGATGCAACCGTTGTCTATGGCATTGGTGTGTACCGAGTTGCTGTATTCCAGAGAGCCTTCTACTTCGTAGCCGGTA
>CAYVVK010000380.1:0-6637 GCA_964454855.1 uncultured Phaeodactylibacter sp.
GCTGCAGCCTAAGGATATCATTATCGGGGTCAATGGACGGGAGGTCCGCACCGTACCCGAACTACAGGAGATCGTCGGCCGGGCCAAGGTGGGGGATACCATCAACCTGCTTGTCAACCGCCGGGGAAAAGTGAAAGAGATACCTGTGCGGCTTAGAGACAGTTAGGCAGTAGGCAGTTTACCCTGTGGAATTCGCAAAGCGAATATTCCCACAGGGTGGGCAGCCGGAGTGCACAGGCATTCCGAGGCAGATAAATCTGTCGGATTCGTGTAAAATAGCGGAAAACGGGCCGTATAGGGCTTGCATCACACGCCAATAGGCCTTAAATTGAAAGAGTAGGTGTAAGTGTTTGGGGCCTAGAATGATAGCTCCCGTTTTAAGAAATTATTAACAGTCCGTTTGCAACAAAAAATTGGAAAATTTAGTTAGTAGCATTAAAAGAGACTTGTTTAAAGTTGGTTTTTCGTTTTGTTTTGATGCGTCTGTCTAGCTCTGCTGGGCAGACGTTTTTTTTTGCGGGTGACGCCTCCCGCACCGCCCATCTCTTCTGAGGCGTCGCCTGCTACCGCACCACCTGAGTTTTTCACTTGCCACCAAGAACTGTCTGCCGCCTCCGCCGGACGCAGCCGGCTACGGCGGCCGCAGTCCGAAGTTTCAACGAAGGCAGGCACTAAGGCACGAAGAAATGGGCATAGCCCACAGTATAGCTCAAAGGGTGGCTTCCAAACAAGCTCTTAAGGTTCGGATCAAAATCGCCAGCGAAACACCAAACGAAATTTGAAAAACAATTCGGCAATGTAGCCATTTAACGCAGATGGATTTCGCTATGCTCAACAATCTTTTCTCCGAACGGCTGGAAAGAAGTAGGCGGAAAGAACAATATAACAATTTAACAATTTAACAATTTAACAATTTAGCAATCTGCCCGGAATACCTGAGAATAAAGCGTTTCAGGCTCTACTACCAAAGCAGTATAAGTAAACCAAAACTGTCTACCTCCCTCCCATCGGCAGCGGCGTAAGCGGCAGCGCCTCGGGCACCAGTACCCAGAGGTCATATCCGAAAACCAGTTGTTTGAGTTCCTCCGGAGTATCTTTCCCGATCAGTGGGCGCAGAGGGCGCAAGTCCAGCAGCAACCAGCCGTTTTCAGGCAGTTCACTTTCTACCACAGCCTTGATTTCCGGAAGCAGGCTTTTTGTATTGTCAAAAGCCTGTGGCCCGGCCAGCATGTTGTAGGAGCGGCCTTTAAGCCCGGAAAAACGGATGTGCAGAGACTCCATACCATTCAGGGCGGCCACTTCACTAGCCAGGTTACCAATATCGTAGATATGGGTAGGGGTCAGGCCCCGCTGCAGGTGATAGGCGCCGAATTTGAAAGCTACCCGCGGTACTTCCTCTCCCTGAGCCTGCGCATAGCGGTAGTAACGCCGGAAATTCTCCTTCATGATATTCCCTCGTATCGCGTTATTGAGGTAAATGCGCCCTTCAAACCAGTGCAGGAATACCTCCTGCGCCAATTCCATGCCGTGTATCATTCGATAGGCCAGGCTCTCTTCCTCCTGGCCGAAGGCCTCATAAAATTCTGTGAAATCCTCTTTGGTAAGTTTGAGCAGGAGCCCCTCCCGGGGGTTGCCGGTGCTCATGAACTTATTCAGAGCCTCCACCCCCAACTGATGGTATTCTTGCGCCAACTGCCGGGCATTTTCATTGGGGGCAATGTCCGCCAGGGCGCGGAAAATATAGCGCTCGCCGGCGCCGAACACATAGTCGAGCCCCCATATGGCCGGCCCTTTCGCCTCGCTGTTCTCCACCGCTTCCTGCAGCAGGCCGAAATCCTCCTTGTTGAGGTAGAAGGGAATGGCAAAGGGCAGCTCCCGGTTGAAGGCCTGTAGCGCTTCCAGGCCTTCGCCCGCCAGTTGCTCTATTTTCTCAGCGATAAAAGGGTCAGTTTCCAGGGCCAGATACTGAAAGCCGTGAGGGTGGGCTGTGCGGAAGAGCACCTCTGTAAAATCTCCCACTTCCTGAATGCCGTGTTGTTCGCCAACCAGCAGGAACTGGCAGCCGGGAATGGCCGTTTCCAGAAGCTCGGCTGCCGGGCCGGCAAAGCGGCCATTTTCCAGCCTCAACTCATGAGCATTGGCCTTCAGGGTGGCGGTAAGCAGGCTATCCTGGGCAAAAATAGAAAAAGCAGCGGCCAGCAACAGCCCCATCGTCAGAACGGGTGTACGGGTCATCGGGTAATTTTTTTTGGTGTACAGAAGTTGGACGAAATATCCCGGAAGGAAAGTTACAGATTTAGCCCGCAAGCCACAAGGATTTTAAAAAAAAGTTGCATTCTTAATAATTGCACCTGCAATATTAAACCCAAGGCCTAAACCCTAATCCCCAAAACCCAAGGCCCATCCCCCAAACCTCACTCCCCCAATTCCAAAGCGATCTTTGCGATCTCCGCCGCCAGCGCTACCCTGCCCGTCACCCCCTGCAGGTTCATCATGATGGCGACGGCAAACTGCCGGCCGGGCAGCAGATGCAGCACGGTACTCACCCCCGGCGTCATGCCACCGTGAAAGGCTTCCCGTTCGCCATACCATTCCTCCCCGGGAAAGAGCCCCCAGCCCAGGCCATAGGCGATGGTATCTCCCGCCGTGGCCAGCTGAGGAGACAACATCTGCGCTCTGGTATTTTCACTTATCAGCTGTTCCCCCATGAAAGCAGCGGCAAAGCGCGCCAGGTCTTCGGCGGTAGTCAGGTAGCCACCGGCCGGCATCTTGTTACTCATATCGACGAAGTAGGCATGGCGCAATTCCCCTTCCCGATCGCGGCGATAGCCCTCCGACCGCCGGGGAATGAGCAGGTAAGGGTCATCCGCCCGGGT
The DNA here is from genome assembly GCA_964454855.1 of uncultured Phaeodactylibacter sp. Taxonomy (GTDB): domain Bacteria; phylum Bacteroidota; class Bacteroidia; order Chitinophagales; family Saprospiraceae; genus CAYVVK01. Next base: position 2,877 of record CAYVVK010000380.1, read on the forward strand.
ATCCCGCATGCCAGCCGGTTCGAAAAGGTACCGCTGCATGGCCTCCATGAAGGGCAGGCCGGAGGCTCCTTCGATCACGCAACCCAGCACATTATAACCATAGGTGCTATAGGTATGCCGGGCGCCGGGCGGATGGAGCAGGGTGTCATTCTTAAAGATGTCCAGAGCGTCTGTAATGTTATCGTAATGCTTGTCGCTCAGTAATTCCGCTTCGTGACCGGGCCCGCCGTAATGCCGGATGCCGCTGGTATGGGCCAGCAGGTGGCGGGTATTAACAGGCCAGCGTTTTTCCGAAAAGGCAGGGCAGTATTTCTGTATGGGCTCTTCCTGGTTAAGTTTCCCTTCTTCCACCAGGCGCATGGCCACCGTGGCGGTCAGCGGCTTGCCTGCAGAGGCTGAGCGGTAGGCTGTATTTCGCTTCGCCGGTACATAGTTTTCCAAGTCGGCAAAGCCATAGCCATCGGACCATACCAATTCTCCATCTTTCACGATGGCTATCGACAGGCCGGGAATGTGTTCCCCAGACATTTTTTGGCTCAGCAGCCGCTCTATGGTGTCGCGCTGGGCTGAACTCAGCCCGGTTTGAGCATACAGAAAGGAGTAAGCGAAGAGGAGCAGTGCGGCCAGTCGTAGTTCTTTCATACCATTTCCTTTTAAACACCAAAGACCCGAAGAGTGGCAAATGGCCGCTTCAGACGGTAGGAGGCCCCAAGCTGCCGGTGTTTTGCCCATTGCCAGGCCTCCGGATGAACCCGGCCTGGTTTTGCGGGCAGCTTTTTTTTGCAAGCGCTGCAAAGCTTTAGGCCTTGCAAACACGAGCAGATTTTTGTATTTTAAAAACCTCAATAGTACCATTATGCGCGCTCTGATCCAATACCCCATCGAATGGTGGGAAGGCCTGCTCGGCCTGTTCTATCCCAATCTTTGCCTGGCCTGCGGCAAGGGCCTGCGCCCCCGGCAGGAGCCCATCTGCCCCAGCTGCCAGTACAAACTTCCGAAAACGGATTTCCACAAAGAGGAGGAGAACCCCTTTACCGAGCGGTTCTGGGGAAGAATCCCTCTGCATTCAGGCGCCGCCCTCTACCACTTTACCAAAGGGGGCCGCACCCAGCAGTTGATCCATAAGCTCAAATACGAAGGTAAACGGGAAATAGGCCTCTACCTGGGACGGATGTACGGGCACAGCCTGCGGGAGACTCCCTTATTCCGCGGTGTTCAGCTGATCCTCCCCGTACCCCTGCACCGGCGTAAAGCCTGGCAGAGAGGATACAATCAAAGTGCCCTTTTTGCCCGCGGCCTGGCGGAGAGTATGGCCGTTCCCTGGCTGGAAGACGGCTTGCAAAGAACAGAATACACCAGCACGCAAACCAGAAAAGACCGGCTGGAACGCTTCCATAATGTAGAGAAGGCTTTCAGGATACCTCATCCGGAAAGGCTGAGAGGCAAACACATTCTGCTCGTGGACGATGTGATTACCACCGGCGCTACGCTGGAGGCTTGCGCGATAAAGATGCTGGAAGTACCGGGAACGAAGGTGAGTATGGCGACTATCGCTATTGCGGATTGAGGGAATACATGGCTGTATTGTCAGATTGTTCTGTCCGGCTACTTAACACGGTAATGGTAGCAATGGTAGCAATATAACAACGTAAGCATTAACCTTCAACCAGCGTCCCCACCTGGTCTCCCTTGACGATACGCAGGAGGTTCTCCTTGCGCTTGATATCGAAAACGATGATGGGGAGGTTATTTTCCCGGCAGAGGGTAAAGGCGGTCATATCCATGACGCTGAGGCCGAGGCTGATGACCTTGGCGAAGGTAAGGGTATCGAACTTGGTGGCGTCCGGATTTTTTTCCGGGTCGGCGCTGTAGATGCCGTCCACACGGGTGCCTTTGAGGATGACCTCGGCATTGATCTCATTGGCGCGCAGGGCAGCTGCTGAGTCGGTAGTGAAGTAAGGGCTGCCGGTGCCGGCGGAGAAGAGAACCACGCGCCCCTTTTCGAGGTGGCGGATGGCGCGGCGGCGGATATAAGGCTCCGCGACCTGCTTCATCTCTATCGCGGAAATAAGGCGGGGATACACACCGGCAAGTTCCAGGGCGCTTTGCAGGGCCATGCCGTTGATCACGGTGGCCATCATGCCCATGTAATCCCCCTGAACGCGTTCGATGCCGGATTCGGCAGCCTGCAGGCCGCGGAAGATGTTTCCGCCGCCGATGACGATGGCTACCTGAACCCCAACCTCTGTAAGTTCCTTGATCTGTTCTGCATAATGGCTCAGCATGTTGGGGTCAATCCCAAAACCCTGCTCTCCCATCAGCGATTCGCCGCTGAGTTTGAGCAATACCCGCTTGTATTTGATCATCGAGAGATGAAATTAAAAATGATATCAAAAAAAAAGGCGAATTAGATGACTAATTCGCCTTTCGTGCTTTAACCAAGCTCAACGTGCTTGAATCCTGTGACGGTCAATTCTTTATCTATACTGTGTAGATATTCCTGGACCGACTTTTTATTGTCTTTTACAAACTGCTGGTTCAGCAGGGTGTTTTCCTGGAAGAACTTATTGAGCTTACCCTGGGCGATCTTCTCCAGGATTTGCTCTGGCTTGCCTTCCTGGCGCGCCTGCTCTTTGCCGATCTCGATCTCCTTCTCGATGGTAGCCTGATCGACATTATCTTTGTCCAGGGCAACGGGCTTCATTGCAGCTACCTGCATGGCCACGTCACGGCCGGCATCGTGGTATTCCTCATCCTCTTTGTTGAGGCCAACCAGCACGGCAGCTTTATTGCCCATGTGGATGTAGGAGCATACCTGGGGAGCTTCTAGCGTTTCGTAGACAGCCAGTTCGATCTTTTCACCGATAACGCCCACCTGCTCGGTCACTTTTTCGCCTACGGTCAGGCCATCCTTATAAGGCAGGGCCTTCAGGGCTTCGAGGCTGTTCGGAAATTTATCCAGCGCGATCTGGGCGAAGTCCTGTGCCAGTTTGATGAAATCTTCGTTCTTTGCCACGAAGTCCGTTTCGGAGCTCAGCTTTACGATGACGCCTTTTTTGTTGTCATCGGAAGTAGCGGCCAGTACTACACCTTCGGTAGCTTCGCGGTCGGCGCGCTTGGCGGAGAGTTTCTGGCCTTTTTTGCGGAGCACTTCAATGGCTTTATCGAAATCGCCGTCTGCTTCGGCGAGGGCTTTTTTGCAGTCCATCATGCCTGCGCCGGTCATTTCGCGCAGTTTTTTCACATCAGCTGCAGAGATATTTGCACTCATTATTTATCCTGTTGATGGTTTTGATAATTGTAGGTTGTCATTTACCCCTTAGCGGATTCCTTCTCCGTTTTGGTCTTCTGCCGGTCTTCCAGCCCCTGGCGGATGGCCTCCGCGATATACTTTGTGATGATGGCTACCGATTTGGAAGCATCATCATTGGCGGGGATGGGGAAGTCTACCTCGTTGGGGTCGGAATTGGTATCTACAATGCCAAAGGTACGCAGGCCCAGCTTGTGCGCTTCCGCCACGGCAATGTGTTCGTGGTGGATATCCACCACGAAGATGGCGGAGGGCAGGCGGTTCAGGTTGGCGATACCGCCGAGTACGCGCTCCAGCTTATTGCGCTCGCGCGTCAGCGTCAGGCGCTCCTTCTTGGTCACATTTTCCAGCGTACCATCCTGCAGCATACGGTCGATGTTGTTCATCTTCTTCACCGAACGGCGGATGGTGGAGAAGTTGGTCATCATACCACCCAGCCAGCGTTCGGTCA
>CAYVVK010000381.1:0-2984 GCA_964454855.1 uncultured Phaeodactylibacter sp.
TCTTGAAGGCCGTTTGAGTCAAGAATGTATCGCGCGGCTTGGGCCCCGGTCATGCCTCCAAGCCGGCCGTACCCATAGGCGGGAAATACCGCCTGATCGATATTCCCATTTCCAACTGCCTTAATTCCGGAGTAAGGCGCATGTTCGTCATCACCCAGTACAATTCCGCCTCCCTCAACCAACATATTAAGAATACCTACAACTTCGATATGTTCAGCCATGGCTTCGTCGACATCCTGGCGGCCGAGCAAACGCCTACCAGCGATAAGTGGTTTCAGGGTACGGCAGATGCGGTGCGCCAGTCTATGCACCATTTCCGGAACCACCCCCACGATTATATCCTTGTGCTCTCCGGCGACCAGCTCTATCAGATGAACTTTGAGGAACTGGCCCACTACCACCTGGAAAAGGATGCCGACCTGACCATTGCCACCATACCGGTCATTGCCCGCGATGCGCCTGGCTTCGGCATCATGAAGGTCAATAAAGAAGGTTTTATCGAAGACTTCATAGAAAAGCCCAAGGGCGACATCCTCGAAGAGTGGCAATCTCCGGTGGAGGAAAAATACCGGGATGAAGAACGGCACTACCTGGCCTCTATGGGCATCTATATCTTCAACCGCGATTTCCTCTACCGCCTGTTCGATGAAAACCCGAAGGCCACCGACTTTGGCAAGGAGATCATCCCCATCGCCATACAACAGGGTTTTAAGGTGGCCAGCTACGCCTATGATGGCTATTGGACGGATATCGGAACCATCCGCTCCTTCTACGAGGCCAATATCGCCCTTACCGACCCTATTCCCGAATTCAACCTCTTCGACAACGAAAAGATCGTCTACACCCGCCCGCGCCTGCTGGCGCCCTCCAAGATCTTCGGCACCTGGTTCAACCAGGCCATCGTCGCAGAGGGCTGTATCGTTCACGCCAAGAAGATCGAGCGCTCCGTGATCGGTATCCGCTCCCGCATCGGGGAAGGCGCCGAGATCTCCAACTCCATCGTTATGGGTAATGACTACTACGAAACCATCGAACAGATGAACCGGCGGGACAGAAAACCGATGGGTGTTGGCCGCAACTGCACCATACGCAATGCCATCGTGGAGAAGAACTGCCGCGTCGGCGATGACGTGAGCATCCACGGCAGTATTGCGCTCAAAGACCGGGAAACGGCCACTCACGTCATCAAAGACGGTATTATCGTACTCAAAAAGGGAGCTACGATCCCCGATGGGACGCGGATTGGTTTGGGAGAGTGAGTCAACCAGGCCAACCAACTCACCCTCTAACCCGCTCCCCCTGCTCTTCCCAGACCTTCAGCAGCCAGGGGCGTTCGGCCAGGGGCTGGGTAGCCTCTATCTGTTCCTTCAATTCCTCACGCTTGCCGGGCTTGCGTTTGAGGGCCTGGTGCAGCAGCTTACAGAAGTTCAGGCAGGTTTTCTGGTAGGCGCTGGAAAAGTCCTTATTCCGTTTCAGGAAGATGGTGAAAGAGGCCAGCAGCGACAGCAGGGATTCCGTTTCATCCAGTTCGTAGAAGGTTTTGAGTAGCACCAGGCGGGAACCCAGGCTGTAGTAGGGGTCGGTGAAATTGAGGTGTTGCAGGTGCTCCAGCGCTTCACTGTAGTTTTTCCGGTAGAAGAAGAGTTCCGCCAGGTTGTAGTGGAAGGCATCGTCATAGGCGGAGGGCGGCAGGTCATCTTTATAATTATAGATGAATTGCTCCGCCCAGTCATACCTTTTATTATACAGCGCCAGTTTCACCACATTGGTATAGGTCCAGTGAGACAGGTAGCCGTTTTCGAAAAGCGAACGGCTGCGCACGCCATCCTCGTAGATCTTCAGCACGATCTGAGAGTATTCGTTCTCTCCCTTACGGATCTTGCGGGCGCAGAAATTGATGGCCAGCAGATAGATCTCCCTTCTTTCTTCCTGCTCAATATTTTTTCCGTGTTTTTCAATTAGTCCCATCAGGGCCCGGAAATGTGCTCCGTTCTCCTCTTCGGGAGTGCTGATGGAATCGTAAATCTTGAGATAAATGGCGATGAGCGGAGAAGGTGCTTCTTCCTGATGCAGCGCCTTGATCATCTGCTCGGTGATGGGCGAGAACTGGAATTCTCCGGAAAGCACCATCTGCATGCTCATCAGGGAGCAGGTGTATTTAAGCAGCTGCAGATAGTAATAGGCATTCAATTTTTCATAGGCCTGCTGGGTGCTGGGGTCGAACCGGCGGACTTTCTGGTTCCAGAAGTGGTTGGCCTCAATCTCCGCACACTGATAATCCTTTAACAGAAGGCCGGTACTCAGGGGCAGCTCCTTAAGTTTCCGCCTCGTTTTGCGGTGTAAGAAACCGTAGTGTTTATCCAGCTTTCGGTTGGAATAGGTGGCAAGGGCATCAAAACTCTGTCGTACTTCATCCTCCTGATAGCGCCGGATGCTCAGAAATTGCTCCGCCAGGGCCATCAGGTAATTCATCACATAGCCCAGCTGCTTGTCATCAAATGGTTCTCCCGGAAAAGTGGCGGCAAAGGCTTTCTCTTTGGATACTTCCAGTTCGGGCGAATGATCGGCCAGAAAAGTGCAGAGTCTGATCACCGACTCATTTTTATTGAAGAAAGGAGAGGCGACAAAATCATTAAATTGCCCCCATTCCGTGGCATCGAACGTACTTAACAACTCCAGGAGCTTACTTTTTCTCATAAATTTGGAAACTTTTTATCGGTAAAAACAGTAGCCGGGAAGAAAAATAAATACATTCACATATAATTTTAACTAAAGTAAAATTGCATAATACGCTGATCTTCAGTAAAATGCACTATCAGTAATTTGCATTAGTGTAAAACAAACCGCATTGATCCACCTGAAAAATACAAAAAAATGTACTTGCTACGCCCTTTCCGCCCCCCTATATTTGTATCAGAAACAGAAAAGAAAAGATCTTTGAAAGACAGGAAAATAATAACAGCGCTGAAAATCATCTTCGGCCT
>CAYVVK010000381.1:2994-6629 GCA_964454855.1 uncultured Phaeodactylibacter sp.
ACTTTGCGGCATAAGGGTAAGGAGCTTGAGATCATTCCTGGAATGCAGGCGCAGCAGGTGTGGCCTGGTGATGTCAACAACAACGGAATTGTCAACAACATCGACGTGCTGTACTGGGCGCTCGCAAGGGATGCCACAGGCCCAGCCCGCCCGGCCGTATCTACAGACTGGGAAGCCCAGGACATTACTTCCCAATGGAGCCAGTCCTTTCCCGATGGCCTGAATTACGTATTTGCCGATTGCAATGGCGACGGTGCGGTAAACAATACCGACCTGGAGGTGATCAGCACGAACATCTGGCAGGTGCAGGCAGGAGGGATCATCACGCCCGATGATTATTTCCTTGGAAATAGCGGGACGGACCCTACGCTCTTGCTGGAAGCGGAGGACCCCATTACTGAGGCGGGCGCCAGGGAAAGCCTGCTGCTTTCCCTGGGTGCGGAAGGAGATTCCATCCGAAATTTTGCGGGTATCGCTTTCTCCATAACATTCGACCCGGAGGAGATCGCAGACTCTCCCGGAAGCAGCAACCTGAACTTCAATTTCCAGTTCACCGATGACAGTTGGATAGACGGGCTGGGCACGGAGATGGCACAGGATTTTCTCTTCGTAGACGATGAGAACGGCGTTGCCGAAGTAGCCCTCTTCCGGAAAAATGCCGCCGGCCCCGTCACAGGTGCCGGCCCGTTAGGCACCTTCAGTATAGTGATCGAAGAGGTCATCTTCCTGAGGGCGGAATTGCAAACAGACAGCATCCGCCTCATCAACCCTGAGCTGGAGAGTGCACCCATCGCTCCCTCCAAAGCGGTACTGGCGGAAGATTCCCTGCTGTTGAATAACCAACAGGCGTTTTTACCGGAAAGTGAAGTGAGGGCTTATCCCAACCCCGGCACCGGCAGAGTAACGCTTGAAATGAAAGACGCCAATAACCAGATCCAGGCCGTTGAGGTCTACGATTCGAGAGGGCAATTGCTGAAAACCCTGCGGGCATCACGGCCCGGGGCACAAGTGGAGATCCTGCTCGGCCAGATACCCGGCGGTTTGTACTTACTGAAGATAAAGACGGATCGAGGCATCCTCACCAAGGTTATAGCGAAGATGCCCGGACAATAAACTAGTGCAGTCGGCAGTAAATAGTTGGCAGTAGGCAGTACTATAATCAAAAGCTTATCAATATAATATAACATTAGCTGCCTGGCAATTAATTAGTTCCTAATGCACTAGCATGATTATAATTCCAAAAGGCCGGAAAAGCCGGCACTGATAATCCCGGAAACAGTCGTAATCCCATGAACATTATCCGGCAGCCGGGCGGCCCCAAAGCCGCCTGCTGCTGGAAAAAAAACACTGTTGAAAGCACGGGCCGTGCAGGTGAAAAATAAAGAACGACATTATCCCGATTACTGATCTCTGTTTGACACACGCCTGCACCCCGGCTTTTTCAAAAGAAACTATCCGATTCTCATTGAATAAGGGGGGCTGGAACGCCAGCCCCTTTTTTTGAGAAAACTGATATAATTTAGCTTACTTATACTGCTTCGAGAGCAGAGTCTGAAACAATCTATTCTCAGGTGTTCCGAGAAGATTGTTGAGCATGGCCAAACCCGCCCCGGTACGGGCCTGGGCTACATTGTTGAATTGTTGAGCGCAGCGAAACCCGCCTGGGTCATATTGTTCTGTCCGCCTACTTAAGGGCTGGTTTGAGGAAGGATATTTGTAACACGCACACCAAAAATCGTAAATCTAATGAACTACAAATTTTCACGCTTGCTTGGAGTAGTGGCAGTATCTGCTGCCATGCTCTTTTCCGGATGCATGGACGATATCGTAATTCCCGATGGTTTTCCTCAGCCTAACCTGACCAGGCTGAACATCCGCATGACGGACGCCCCCACCAACCTGGAGGAAGTCAACATCGACCTGCGGGCCATTACCATAAAGGGCCCTGGAGCCTCAGAAACCATTGAGTTAACCACCAACGCCGGAATTTACAACCTGCTGGACTATCAGAACGGCATCGATACCCTGATCGCCTCTGCTATGCTGGAGATCGACGAGGTCCGCCAGATCCGCCTTATCCTCGGGGAGAACAACACCGTCAAGGTGAATGGCGAGATCGAGGAACTCTTTGTGCCCTCCGGCGCGCAGTCCGGCCTGAAGATCCTTGTCTGCCTGAACCTGGAAGACATCCTGGAATATGACCTGATACTGGACTTTGATGCTCAGGCCTCCATCCACCAAACCGGCAACGGCAGGTATATGATGCGGCCCGTCATTAAACCCCTTAACGAAGACGCCCTCTGCGGTGATGACGAGGATGAAGGCGACGATGACGATGACGACGAAGATGATGAGGAGGATGACGAAGAAGGCCTGTCGTTTGAGGACCTTCCCGAAGAAGCTCAGGAATTCCTGTCCAGCAACTTCGGCGACTACATATTCGATGTTTACATGGACACCCTCTGCGGCGGCGCGGAAGTTTTCCGGGTGGAGGCCATGAGCGAGAATGACGAAATGGAGCTCTTTTTCAGCCTCGAAGGGGAGTTCATACAGGCCCGCATGGAAGTAACTGTCGGAGCGGGCTTCCCCCCTCCCCTGCAGGCCGCCGTGGAAGCCGCTTATCCCGGTTATGAACTTGAGCAGGTATTCCGCCTGGACCTGCTCAGCGGAGCCGTGAACTACGAACTTCTGCTGTCTGGCGGAGATGGAGAAGAACAACTAAGGATCATCCTGGATGCCCAGGGCAACGTGGTCTGCGAAGAATAAACCTGGAAACTCAACCAGTTCTCTGCCCACCGTTTGGGAGCATTTTTTTATCGGTGGGCAGCTTTTCAGGTTTTACCGAACATAAGCCTATCAAATGCGTTGACTAGCACCAATTTTATAAATGAGCCGGTTTCCTTTCGAAGCCGGCTTTTTTTATGGATTTTTGGACTATACCAAATGAATGATAATGAACAGGCCCCTGCCGCTGACCTTACTGCTCGCCCTGCTCCCCTGGCTCCTTTCTGCCCAGCACCTTTGGGAGGCCGGTGTTTCTTTCGGAGGAAGTACCTATCAGGGCGACCTTACCCCCTCCGCGCTGGGTGCCCTGCGGGAAGTCAATCCCGCTTTTGGCCTGTTGGCCCGGCGCCACTTATCCTCCCGTTTTTCCCTGCGCGCCAGCCTGCTGTTCGCCCGCCTGAGTGGAGAGGACGCCAAGTTCGATGAACTTTCCAGCCGGGGCTTTTCCTTCCGCAATGACATTACCGAGGCCAGCCTGATGGCGGAATGGCGGCCCTTTTCTCCAAAAGCCGCCGGTTCCCGCCTGGTGCCCTATTTCTTTGCAGGAACGGGCCTGCTGGCCATGCAGCCCGAAGTAGATTTTGGTACGGGCCGTGCCACTCCTCCGCCCCCCGGCACCAAAGAAGACGCGCAGGCGGATTATGCCCTCCAGCGCCTGATGCTCCTCCCTCTGGGCTTTGGGCTGCAGCTCCAGCTCAATGGAGGCTGGGCATTGAGTGTGGAAACAGGCTTTCGCACGGCCCTTACCGATTACCTCGACGGAGTAAGCCTGTCCGGCAATCCCGGCCGGAAGGACTGGTATGCCTTTAGCGGCCTGGCTGTGGCCTATTGCTGGCGCCCCGCCGGCGTCA
>CAYVVK010000382.1:0-6610 GCA_964454855.1 uncultured Phaeodactylibacter sp.
AGGCATTAATCTCCTGGACAGCAGCATCAACATCCTTCCAGTTTTCTTTTAAGACCAAACCCAAAATAGCTTTGAAGCTCCGATGCAATAATCGCTGGTTCCAGTCATCTCTGGTATTTAATCCTCTGTGGATTTCAACCTGAGATTTCAGATACTGACGAACGAAGTGCCAATGCTCACCCAAATAGCCAAAAGCAATGAGCTTAAGCTGTTCGTAGATATAGTATTCACTTTCCGGTGAAATGGAAAGTTGGCCAGCTATATCAAAATAGGTAGAACAAAGACCTTTGAACTCCCGGCTGTCCCGACTATCCCATAATTCAATAATCTTCAACTCACATAGTTCCCTTGCTTTTTCAAGTTGTTGAATATCGTCTTCGGTCAGCTCAACGAACTCAAAGCGGCCGGATAGTTTTCCTTTTTGAATGAGCGCACCTATCCCTGCCAGCATATCAGGATATGCCTGTTCGAGTAGGTTATATTTAGCCTGAATGCTCATTCTGGATTCTCGTTAATAATACTCAGCCATTCTTCCTTTTGAATGGGTAAATACAAAGCAAGAAGCTTGATCCCCTTAGGTTCTAAGATCTGCTCCCTTAATCTGCCATAACTGACAGAGACATCTCGCTCCTCTGCATCAACGTCTCGTACCAGAACGCCAATAAGTTGATAATCGCAATCACCGCAGTAGTAAGCCCTTTCGCTGGCTTCAAAATCAGTTCTGAATGGATGTCCTTCCGGGTAAAGGCGCATTTTGTTTTTCAAGTAGGAAATCAGGATGAGGCGCTTGCTTCTATCATTGTATAAATCGCGAAGTTGCGCCTCTATTCCTTTTCTACTTGTCATGACTTGCGGTGGCCGGTTGCCCGTTTCGGAAGAAGTCTTGACCTCACCAAACAGGAACAGTATCTGACCATCTACTTCAATGAAGCCCACCAGGTCAGCCCCGGTCTTGTTTCCTTTTGGATTTCGGGCATCTCTGTTTCCATTCCAGTGGAAGCGGCACGAAAACTCTTGTTCCAGAGCGATCTCGGCATAGGCTTCTCCCACCCGGAATTGCTGTGTTTCAATTTCCTCATCTTCCAATGCCTGAATATCGGCCAATAACTCTGCACTAGCGTTAAATCCTGTCTCTTCTTTCAAAGCTCTGAGCCGTGATAATGAATCCTGCCATTCTTCCCGGTCCAGCAAATTATCTTTTACTGACCCTTTCAAATGGTCACGACACTCCCTGTCATCAAGCGAAACGCCATGATAGTTTCTTTTGGTGGTCTCGATATGCTCGTAAACCACATTCACTTCAACGCCTCCTTAATGATTCTCACCTCCTCCACACTATCCAGTGTTTCCAGGTTGTTACGCACCGGATGGTTGGGGTCATAGAGGCGCTCAAACTCGCTTTGAATGATGGCCAGCCTTTCTTCATCACTCATATCATCGGTGATGGGCTTGAGATCGCCTAAGTGGGGAAGGATTGGTTTGTTGGCGGATTGGAGTTCTTCTGGAAAGTATAATTCGTAAATGATAGCATCATTAAGCGAATTAAAAAAGGCATCAACTAAAGATCCCCTCTGAAGTTTTGCGCTTGGCAATAGATACTGAATCAAAATCTCAAAGAATTGAGATAGATTTTTTTCGATTTTTTTGACTGATATTTTTTCCATAAATACCTTTCTCAACTCTCGGGTCCCACCTTGAAGCTCTGGAAAGTTATCTCCATAAATACCTTTGAACAGCTCTGAATTTAAAAAGCAACAAAGATATTCCAAAGATTCACCAACCATGATAAATGACTTGTCATTAGAGTAGTAATGGACGGATTTATCATAAACGAAAGGCATGTATTTGGTCATATTTGGATATATAATCTTTGGCATTTGGAAATCTGCCCAATATGAACAGTCTCTTAAATGATATCTTGACCTACCTTTATCATATCTTTTTGAAAGTTTTGGTTCATTGGAATCAAGCCACTTGATTATTTCAGGGTAATTCTTAATTTCTATTGCCTCAATTTGAGATGTTCCATTGTGAGTTCCTACGAGCCAAAATTCCTTAAAGTTTGGAACCCACTTTTGAATATCCTTTCCCCTTAACATCGGCCATAAAACTTCTCCACTTTTGGGATCATCCTTTATCAATTGGTCTTTGGTAGACTTGTCAATAATGAAAGCTTCATTCAAACCAGTCTTTACTCCATAGTTTATTCTCACATCCCAATCTTTTAAAGGGGTGCCTAATTTTTCAACTCTTCGTTTAATTTCGAGCAATTCTGGCGAAATGATTACCCACTCATCTCCACCTGTCAAACTGAAAGGAGCAGCTCTAGTCAAAATATACTCCTGAATAGAATGGGTGGAAGGATGAAAGTCATTATCAATTCTACTACCTAAAGTTATCTTCTTATTGGATGATCTTTCAAAATGAAGGATGTTAGTATCTACTGTTGCAGTAGCAAAGTTCTGTACATTTCCAAAATCAATAATTCTCAATGGATTTGCTTGGGTAGTTAGAAATTGTCTTGTGCTTTTCCCATAAGCTGCACGCATCCATTTATTAGAAGTGATGAAAATGAGAGACCCATTTGGTTTTAGAATTCTATACCCTTTTTCGTAGAAAAGCTCATAAATATCGCCTGTCCTGGAAAAAGTCTCATATTGCTGAGCTTGTAAGTCTTTTTGTATTTGGCTACGAGCAAGTTTTTGAATTTGATAGTAAGGCGGATTTCCAATCACCACATCAAAGCCATCTTTTCGATGCCACACTTCCGAGAAAAAGAGTTTGAAGTCAAAGTCAATGTTGTACCCGGCAAAGCTTTCGGCAGAGTCTAATAGCTGCCGTATCTTTTGATTGATCTGATTGCGCAGGGCTTTCTTTTCAACTTCCTCCGTTTCGTGGAAGAACTGTTCTTTCAGCTTTTCCAGTTCTTCTTCCACTTTTAAGTCCCGCATGGCACTTTCCGGCATACCAATGAGTGAGTTTCCACAAACAATTTTGTAGTCCAGGTTAGGAAGGGCGTCAATGGTCTCGTAATCTTCTTCATCCACAATCATGGATAGCCACAAGCGCAGACGGGCAATGTCAATGGCGCTGGGGTCAATGTCCACCCCGTAAATGCTTTCCTGTATGGCATGGCGTTTCAAATTATAGGCAGAGTACTCTTCTTTCTGCAAAAAGGAATTGAGTACCAATCGAGCAGTCACAATTTCATGTAACAAACCAACGGGGAATGCCCCAGAGCCTATGGCCGGATCGCAGATTTTAATTTCAGCCAAAGCCTTGTTTAAGGTTTCTGCATTTTTGCGAATGCTTTCCGGTAGTTTGTATTTGTAGCTGCCGGTTTCTTTACCTTTTCCAGTTACCGTGGTTTCATGTTCTAGTACCAGGTGTCCGTGACGGATGAACTGTTCAATATCATCCTTGGGCACGCGGATATTGCCTTTGTTTTCTACTTCAATTTTGAGGTTTCCCTTCTTGTCGCTGCTGCCCCCGAACAAACTGGCTTGATCAGAATCAAGGGATTGAAAACTTTCCGTGTAATTGTTTACCGTATTGTCCAAATAGTGGATCAGGCTTTCCTGGCACATGTAGTGCACAATTTCACGGGGCGTGTAAAATGCGCCTTTGCTTTTACGGTCGGTAACATCCAATAAGTTTTCAAATACCTTACCCAGCATTTCCGGGTCAACAGCTACTTCTTTTTCCAGCGGTTCGTCTTCGCGTATGGTAAAGTTGTATCGGTCGAATACATCCAAAATTCCGGTTCCCTTATCTCCGGCTTTGTTCTTTTCGTTGGGATTGCTGAACAGGAAATTATCAATATTCAGGTTAAGCGTGTCCCAATTTTCATAATCGGCCTCAAACAAACCTCCGTTCAGGAAAGGGATTTTACAGCCCAGACGCTTGTTGTAGTATTTAATGCCTTCGTCATTGTGTTCTTTAGCCAGTGCATCATAAAAGAGGAAGCGCAGAAAGTCATTGAAGTAGTTCCCGCCTTTTTCCAAAACATCTTCAAACTTATCCCTCAAAAAACGCTTGGAGCCTTGCCCCATCTTTTGATTCATGGGCACACCCAGCCAGCCTTTCTTTTGCAGGAAATAAAGGAAGACGATCTGTCCTAACAGTTTTTTGACAAAACGCACCGGGTCGAGGCCTTCTTTTTCAAGCGTTTCCGTTAAGCTTGCACTTTCTGTGAGTTTGAGGTAGAGTTCTTTGTATTGCTCGTAAAACTCATCGGTTACTTTCTCAATGCTAAAGGCTCCTTCCACGCTGCCATCCCCGTCTTTTTCTTTAATGATGAGCGGGTTGCTATGGTCGTTGACCAACAGTGGAAGCAATTGTTTTTGAGCAGTATGGGCATTTTCGTTTTCACCGACCAGGAAGGAGAAGCGTTTGGCAGGGACAATTTCCTCTTTCGCTTTGATCTTTCCTTTTTCGGTGCGTTCCTGTTCAATGTCAATCTTCACCAGTGATAACCGCCATTCAGTCCCGTCATCTTCTTTGGAGTAGAAAGCAACAAGAGCATAGTACTTATCAAAGTTTTTCAGGTGACGAACGACAAAGTTTCTCAGGGCAGTTCGGGTGCGTTCGAGTTTATTTACTGATCGGGTTTGGACAATCAGAATGTCCATCGGTTCCCCTTCGGGATCGGTGTACTTCCCGATACGCTTGTAGTGGGCTATGTGGTCGCGAAATGCTTCAGGAATCAGATTGCCGCTGTAATTGTTGTCACGCGGTTCAAACTCGTTGAGCAGGTTTCTGACAAACAATTCAAATTGCTCCTGATCGAATCGGGAGTTAAGTACTTGTTTGATATATTCCTGTGCCTGCTTTTTTTCCATATTACTTTAGTAAATATCCTGATAAAATAACTTCTCTGGCTATTGGTGATTTTCCATTCTGTATATCATCCACGGCTACTGAACGAATGTACCTTTGAAGGATATGGAGCATCTGAAGCGGATCATCTTCTTTTTCCAATTCTTTTTTAATCTTTTGAGCGGTTTTCTTCGCCATCAATCCTTGCTGAATCATTTGTTTTACGCCCAAAATGAATTCCTCATCCGAATCTGTAAAGCCTTTATACCTGCGAAAAGCCACACCCTTCATGCGTTTTTCAATATATTTTACATTGGAAGCTCCGCCTTTCACCTTGTCTTCTTCGCCTTGGGTTGTATCCAGTTCAAACCGGGCTTTGTTCGTGTCCAACATATGGAAGTATTTTTCTGAAGGAATATAAGCGCGTTTGGTTTCCGGCTTACATTCCAGCAAATTCACCGCATCAAAAAAGGTGATCTCTTCCGATTCACCACCCTGATTGGAATAAAACTTCTTGAGTTTGCCAAGGCGGAAAAAGGTAACCAGTTGATCATTTTCAACAGTGCTTGTTTTTCTCCCGGAGCGGGCTTTTTTCGGCAGCTTTTTGATTTTCTCAAAAAGGTCAGGATCTTTGTCCCTGAGGTTACGCATCATTTCCAGGTACTTCAACTCCGAATCTCCTTCCTCATCTTCACCAGTGTATGCTTTCTTGTTGTTCAGGGTGTCAAATAATTGCTGACTGCTTACTTCTTCGCCATCAGAAAGGTACTTGGCATCTTCACCCAGAATATCATGGAACATCTGTATTTTGTTGGTGATGTTGAGCTCTAATCCAAGATGTTCATCGGAATGGGTAGTGGGGAAGAAGTTGAAAATGTAAACATTGGAGTGCTTGGTGCCCAAACGGTTCACACGACCAGCCCTTTGCAAAACGCGCGTAGGATTCCAGGGCAAATCATAGTTGATTAAAATATTGGAGCGATGCAGATTAATTCCTTCTGCCAAAATATCAGTGGCAATAAGAATTCGTAAATCTTTGGTAGGCGTTTTAGAATTAGGGTCATAATTGTCCAGAATCATGTCCCTGGCAATAGTGTGTTTCGAAGTGAGCTGCTTGTCGGTATGCCTCCCTCCCTCACTGGAATAAAACATGACTTGTTCGGGAAATTCACCAATCAAGTGCTCATACAGGTAATCGCCTGTTTCTTTGGATTCTGTAAAAACCACCAATTGCTTTTTCTTGAGTTTTTCGTGTTTCTTGAGTTCTTCAATGAACTTAGAAAGTTTGGGGTCTTCATCCACATTTTTCCATAGTGCCCAGACCTGCTTCAAAACTTCTAAGTCATGCTGTAAATCAGTTAAAAAGTCTTTTCTAAAATCCTTTGAATCATATTTCTGTGCCCTTTCTTCTTCAACGGCTTTTTCCAGCTTGTCAAAGTCATCATTATCCAGCAGGTCATACACATTGACTTTTTTGCTGATATAAACAGTGCCATCATTGTACATATCGATGAAGCGCTCATAAGATTTGATGAAGCGCTGTACACTTTGTTTGAAGGCATAAAACGAACTTTCCAGGCGTTTCACCAAAATGCCTTTCATGAAGCCTCCAACGTTTCGTTGTTGCTGCTTTTCAAATTCGGTAAGCCCTTTATTTCCGGTATAGTAAAGTAAAGGAGTATAACGAGCATATCGGAATTCTGCTAGTGACCTTATCGTACTCTTGAAGATATTCTCCAATTCTCCCTCGTACTCATAAATAATCTTTTGAGGATTATCCATTTCAGGAAAA
>CAYVVK010000383.1:0-6585 GCA_964454855.1 uncultured Phaeodactylibacter sp.
CGGCTTGCCGTTACGGATGGCAGCGGCTGTACACAGGTGGATTCGATATGGGTAGAAGTGCTGAAAGACCGCCGGGTTTTCCTTCCCAATGCCTTCAGCCCGAATGGCGACGGCAGGAACGACCGCTTTTTTCCCATGAGCCGGCGCCGGGAGGAGGTCACCGCCTTCCGGGTATTTTCGCGCTGGGGAGCATTGCTTTTCGAACAGCAGTATGGCCTGACCAATGATCCCCGGCCAGGCTGGGACGGCACCTTCAGGGGGGAGCCCATGGGAAATGGCATTTATACCTACCAGCTGGAAGTAAAATTCCCGGACGGCCATACCGCCCGCTTCGCCGGTGAGGTCACGTTGATCCGTTAAGCCCTGCTGCAGGGCACTCACTCCTTCGCCGCCTGGGCCAGTTGGCCCATATCACGGATGAGCAGGCGCTTGCGGTTGAAGGTCAGCAGGTTTTTATTTCTCAATTCGTTAAGCACGGTGGTTACGGTCTGCCGGGAGGTGGCCGTCAGGTTGGCGATCTCCTGGTGGGTCATGAACTTGCGGACCAGCATCTCATAGCCCACCCGCTGGCCTTTCTTCTCACCAAGCTCATGGAGGAATTCGATGATCCGGGTCCGGGAATCTTTAAAAACGAGCGACTCCAGGCGCTGCTCCATCTCCAGCATGCGCGAGCCCATGATCTTCATGAGGAAAAGGCTGAGGGCATTGTGATCGCGCATCATAGACCTCATGTCGGCCACCGACATGACGCAGGCCGTGGTATTGTCCATGGCATAGGCAAAATCCCGCCTTTTGTCCTCCCCTATCAGGGAAAGTTCACCGAATACTTCTCCGTTTCCGATGATGGCCTTGGTGATCTCCTTGCCGGATTCGCCATAGGTGCCGATCTTCACCCGCCCTTCCACCAGAAAGAAGATCTTATCGGCAAGCTCATCGGGCAGATAGATGTATTCCCCCTTTTTGAAATGCTTGTGTATGTGTTGTTCGAGGTCTCCTCTGCCCAGCTTCTTGGGGCAGAAGATGCCCGACACATCGATATTTTCAAGATACCAAAGGGATTGGTTGCTCATGATCGAACGTTTAAGGGTTTTCTAAGTAATTCAAGTTGGGATTATCTCCGGCGCCAGGGATAGCCGTCCACACTTAACCACAGAGCCAGGGCCCCTTCCACATTCAGGCGGGGAGCATACCCGGCTGAGCTGTTCCCACTTTTACGTAAACAGGGCTGTAAAAGAAACACCCGTATTTGGTGCAGGTTTACCTCTGCAAATTTTAGTACCTCCAACTGTCCCGGCCAGAACAATTTATGTGTTTTTCAGGCGCTGTGCACAATTTTCTTATCTGAAAACAGAACGCCTACTCATCGGGGCGCAGGTCGAAGCGCTGTTGCATTTCCTGAAGCAGGGGGTTGGTCTCGCGCATGGCCAGGTACTTGTCTTTACTGCTGAGCATCCGTTTGCGCCTGGGCGGCTCCACCACCTTGCTCTTGTCCACTTCTATGGACATGGCAAGTTCGGGCGCCGCCAGTACTTCCCGCAGGTATTCCATGAGGTTGTTCTCCTGGCGGATGGTGTTCTCGGCAAGGGAGGAAGAAACCGTGGCCAGCAGGTTGCCCTGCTCCAGTTTTAGTACGGTATTGCGCATAATGGCCTTCACTGATTCCTGTTCTAGGGCGTCGATGTATTGGTTCCAGGCTTCCTCCGCCCTTTCCAGAGTCAGTTCTTCCGCCTGATGATTAGCCCCCTGTGCTTCTTCGGCCCTTACTTCCGCCAGCATGGCATCCAGGCCCATCAGCTTGGGGGTTTCGTGTTTGCGGCTGGCTTTGAGGCGTTTGGGGTTCGGTGTTGTGGTGTTGTGGTGTTGTGGTGTTGGAGGTTCCGGCTTCGGCTGGGGGTCCGGAGTGATGGGGTTGACGGGGCCGTCGGAGGAAGGGGGAGAAGGTTTTTCGGTGCCCGCCCTGAAGTTAGCCGGTTCGGCGCCAGGCTGTTGGGGTTGTACTTCGGTGTTGAGGTGTTTCGGTGTGGAGGTGTTTCGGTGTGGAGGTGTTTCGGTGTGGAGGTTTTTCGGTATTGAGGTGTGGAGGTTGGTTGGTTGGGATTCAGGAATAACGGGTTCTTCTGCCTCCTCATTTTGGGCATCAGGCTTGAAAACCTGAACTTCGGGCTCAGCTGTTTTCACCTCCTCAGCTTCTTCGCTCGGCGCTAGTGTTTTTTTTTCCGGGTTGGCGCCGAGGGCCGCGGCGCCATTTTCCGCCAGGCGGAAAGCACGGTGGATGTGGGCCATTTTGATGAGGGCCATTTCCACGTGCAGGCGCTTGTTGCGGGCCAGTTTGTAGTTGACGTCGCAGTCGTTGGCGATGTTAAGGGCCGTAAGCAGGAAGTTGGCGGGCGCCAGGCGGGCCTGCTGCCGGTAGCGCCCGCGCAGCTTATCGCTGGCCTCCAGCAGTTGCAGGGTTTCCTCGTCTTTGCAGACCAGCAGGTTGCGCAGGTGCTCCGCCAGTCCGTTGATGAAGATATCCGGGTCGAAGCCTTTACGCAGGATGTCGTCGAAGAAGATCAATACTTTGGCGCTGTCTTCTATCAGTAAGGCATCCACCATCTGGAAGAAGTAGTCGTAGTCGAGTACGTTCAGGTTGTCGATGACATTCTCGTAGGTGATCTTATTGCCGGAGAAAGCGACGATCCGGTCAAAGATGGACAGGGCATCCCGCAGGGCGCCATCAGCCTTCTGGGCGATGATGTGCAGGGCGTCTTTTTCCGCTTCTATATTCTCCTGTTCGCAGATCTCCTCCAGGTGGGCCACCATTTGGGGCACCTGTATGCGGCGGAAATCGAAGATTTGGCAGCGGGAGAGAATGGTGGGGATGATCTTGTGTTTCTCGGTAGTGGCAAGGATGAAAATGGCGTAGGGCGGCGGCTCTTCCAGGGTTTTCAGAAAGGCGTTGAAGGCCTGCTGGGAGAGCATGTGCACTTCGTCGATGATGAACACCTTATATTTGCCCTGCTGAGGTTGGAAGCGCACCTGTTCAATCAGGGCGCGGATGTGCTCTACGCTGTTGTTGGAAGCGGCATCGAGTTCCGTGATATTGAAGGAGGAATTGGCGTTCAGCGCCTTGCAGGAGCTGCACTCGCCGCAGGGTTCATAATCCCCGGTAACGTTCTGGCAGTTGAGCACCTTGGCCAGGATGCGGGCGCAGGTAGTCTTGCCCACGCCGCGCGGCCCGCAGAAGAGGAAGGCGTGCGCCAGGTGGTCGTTCTGCAAAGCGTTCTTCAGGGTCTGGGATACGTGTTCCTGCCCTACTACATCCTTGAACCGGCTGGGCCGGTATTTCCGCGCTGATACTATAAAATTGCTCATAAATTGGGTTGCCGTGGCTTGAAGGGCCTCCCGGCGAAAGCCCTCAGGCCTACTCTTCTGGTTCAAAAATTCTCTCTGTTCAAAGATAAGAAAATATCGTGGGCGAGGCGGGGCCTTCTCTAAAGTTGTTCTTTCCAGGTGCGCAGGCCTTCAATATTTTTAAAATGCTTATCGAAAGTGATCAGTTCCGCGCCCATTTCCATATTGTGAGCAGCGATCCAGACGTCATTCAGAGGAATGGGGGTTCCTTTTTCTTTAAGTTGTTTCTTGATGGAGGCGAAAAACTCAGATGTTGCCCGGGTGGCTTCGAGCAGAAAAACTCCCGGTTTCTCCAAAAAGGTGTTGAGCTTTTCCCGATTCTCTTTTTCCTTGTTGCCTAGAGCATACCCATAGTATAGTTCCCCCAGTACAAAAATGGACATATAAACAATATCAGCACCAGCTATCCGGCTCAGTACGCGCTCGTCTCCCAGCAAATAATGGCTGTAGGCATTGGTATCTAGTAATATTTTGTTCATGTCCAATCTTCTGGATCTATAGTTCGAAGATCTCCCGTATGTGTCTCAAATTCCTCGAAATCCTCCTTACTCCAGCTACCGAAAAGATCTTCAAACTGTTCCCTGCGGCTTTGCTTGGGTTGAGGAGAAATCCCAAGCGCCTGAGCCAGCAAACGTTTGATAAGCTTATTCATGCTGATGCCTTCTTCTCTGGCTTGCCGTTCGATCAAAGCCGCTAAACGGTCGTCCATGTTATGTATGGTGATGGATTTCACTTTGAACCATTTTTTAAAATATTGAACCAATTATAGTTCAAAAATATTATTTTTCTGCCATAATCGCAATGTGAGATACTAATTTTGTCTCGTTTTGCCTGGCTTCGGCCTCAAAACTTAGTTTTGTTTTTAAACTAACTAAAATTACCTTTGTTCTCTAAAAAGTTTCATTAACCACCGACATTCCAACCGCAGATGAAGATAGCACTCGCACAACTCAACTTTCACATCGGCAATTTCGAAGGCAACCTGCAGAAAATGCTCAGGGCTGTGGAAGAGGCCAAAACCCAGGGCGCCGACCTGCTGTGCTTCGCCGAGCTGGCCACCGTCGGCTATCCGCCCCGCGACTTTCTGGAATTCGAAGATTTTATCGAACTGGCGGAACATTCCATTCAGGAACTGGCCAAGGCCGCCGAAGGCATCGCCATCGTCGTAGGCTCTCCCAGCAAGAACCCGGACCCGGAAGGCAAGGACCTCTACAATTCTGTCTACTTCCTGGCGGAAGGCGCCGTGCGTTATGTGCAGCACAAGGCCCTCCTGCCCACCTACGACATCTTCGACGAATACCGCTACTTCGAACCGGCCAGCGAATGGCGGGTGATCGAGTATAAGGGCAAACGCATCGCCCTGACCGTCTGCGAAGACCTCTGGAACCTCGGCAACGAAAACCCGCTCTACACCGTCTGCCCCATGGATGAGATGATGCCTGATAAGCCGGACCTCATCCTCAACGTCTCTGCTTCGCCCTTCAATTACAACCAGAGCCGCGAGCGCATCAGGGTCGTAAAGGCCAATGTGGAGCGCTACGGCATTCCCATATTCTATGTCAACCACTGCGGCGCCCAGACGGAGATCATTTTCGACGGCGGCTCCCTGGCCGTTTCTCCAGACAACAAGGTGTACGACGAAATGCCCTATTTCCAGGAAATGGTCAGAACCTATGAGCTGGATAAGGTGGTGGCCGGCGGACAAGACAACGAGCAGCCGAAGGAAAAAATGCAGCTCATGCACGACGGCCTGGTTACCGGCATTCGCGATTATTTCGGCAAGCTGGGCTTTCAGCGCGCCATCCTCGGCCTGTCAGGGGGGATTGATTCCGCATTGGTGGCGGTACTGGCCTGCCGCGCCCTGGGGCCGGAAAATGTGCGCCTGCTGCTCATGCCTTCCCAGTTCTCCTCCGATCATTCCGTGCACGACGCACGGCAGCTGGCCGAGAACCTGGGGGCGCAGTATGACATCATTCCAATAGAAGGGATCTACAACGGATATATGGAAGCCCTGCGGCCCCACTTCTGGGCCCAGGAATTCGACATCGCCGAGGAGAACCTGCAGTCGCGTGCCCGCGGCAACCTGCTGATGGCCATGTCCAACAAGTTCGGCCATATCCTGCTCAATACCTCTAACAAGAGCGAAGTGGCCGTGGGCTACGGCACCCTGTACGGAGACATGTGCGGCGGCCTGTCCGTCATCGGCGACCTCTACAAGACTGAAGTCTTCGAAATGGCCCGCTTTATCAATAAGGAGGAGGAAGTCATTCCGGAGAACATTCTTACCAAACCACCTTCCGCTGAGCTGAAGCCCGATCAGAAGGACACCGACAGTTTGCCCCCCTATGAGGGCCTCGACGAGATCCTCTTCCAGTACATCGAGAAGCGCAAGAGCCCACAGGATATCATTGAGATGGGATTCGATGAGCAGCTCGTCCGCCGGGTATTGAAGCTGGTCAACATCAATGAATTTAAACGCCATCAGATGGCGCCGGTGCTGCGGGTCTCGCAGAAGGCCTTTGGCATGGGCAGGCGTATGCCCATTGTGGCGAAGTATCTGGCGTAGAACGGCTGCGAATCTTGCGGGAGTTGGAAATCGGAAGTCGGAAGTCGGTCATACGGCTCTTCGCTACGCTACGAGAAGTTGGAATGGCTCAAGACAATCCGCAACTCTTTAGCTATCAACAGTGCCCAATCTTAGGCGGGTAGCCCATAGAACGGCAAGGGGGGTTATGTCAAAAACCTAAAAAAGCGGCGGCGCTTCGAGATCGAGGCGCCGCCGCTTTTTCAATTGCTGACAGAATAAACGATGAATTAGTTGCCCTTAATAAAGCGCAGTGTGACCGTCTCTCCGATACCACAACCTACAGACACCGCCTGTCCTTCCTTGAGGCCGCGCATGAAGGCATCCTGCTGAGTAGGGATGGAGCCTGAATACTGCCCGATACGCCGGTTGGCGTCATCCGCTACTTCAGAATCGATCGACTTGGCGTAGCTGTACTTTTCGATGGCGGCAAGTACGGCCAGGCGGGAGGTCCAGTCGTCACAATTGCGGCCCATCTTGGCGTAGGCGTCGCCGATGACCCTATCGTGGCGGATTATGCGGAAAGCCAGGGTAATCTTGCACCCATCCAGGGGAACCACTACGCCAAGTTACGCCGCTTACGCCTCTCCCAGCGGACGGTTATG
>CAYVVK010000384.1:0-6564 GCA_964454855.1 uncultured Phaeodactylibacter sp.
GGAACAAAGTTGATAGGTATGGTTTTTAGGATACATCAAAATGGAGCCGCACCCGCTCCATATAATAGAAAAATCAGATCGCGGCCCTGGGATTCAAGCACGCTAAAGCATAGCTGTATTGACAATACAAACTTATATCAATACACATAGCAAGAGAGAAATGAGCAGGAGAAGATGCTTCATGGTGCCCTGGGTTTAGTTGATGTTGCCGTTGGCGTCGGTTTTGATCAGGAGGGCATCATCATCTCGAACACCGGCAACCACGTAGCCACCGTCTGCGGCCTGCACAACCGCCCTCCCTGACCCGGAAAATATCTTTTCCCATTCAGTTATTCCGATCGCATTGGTCTTAACTAAGTGTGTCCCGGAAGAGCTATTCATGTTCAGGATGTATCCCCCGTCACTGGTTGGATAAACGCATTCCCTGCCCGGGTTAAAATCCGGAATAATCCTGTCCCATTCTTTCTCACCCAGCCCATTGGTTTTGATCAAGTAGAAATCTGATGTTGGAACCAGGTCATAATATCCGCCAAGAATGTATCCGCCGTCCGGGGTCTGGCGGATCCCATATCCAGAATCAAGTCCGGAACCACCAAATGATCTTTCCCATTCTTTCGTTCCATTATCGTCCGCTTTTAATAGATTCATATCATTACTACCGGAGCTACCGAGAATAGCATATCCTCCATCATCAGATTGAACTACAGAGAAGGCTCTTTCGCCCTGGTCTGTTCCATAAGTCTGGAACCATTGTAAACTACCACTTGAAGTGGTCTTTACCACATAGAAGTCCTGTTGACCCGCTCCGAAACTTTCCGTATAACCAACCATTATGTATCCACCATCATTGGTTTGAATCCCATAGCCAAACCACTCGAAGTCGCTGCCTCCAAAAGTTTTTTCCCAGACTTTTATTCCATTAATGTCGGTCTTTATCAAGTAAAAGTCGCGAAGACCAGCTCCTTTGCTGCTGGTACCTCCAGCGAGGATGAAGCCACCGTCTTCGGTTTGCCGAACGGAAAAAACTTCATCGGAACTTGTCCCTCCATATGTTCTTTCCCACTGCATGATGCCGCTTGCATTAGTCTTCACCAGATACGCATCAATGCCTCCAGCTCCCATGCTTGAGGTACTTCCCGCGAGAGCATATCCTCCATCTTGCGTTTGTATGACCGAAGAGATTTGTTCGGATATTGCTCCCCCAAAGCTTGCAATGAAAGAAAGGGTAGCATCGACTTTTATCTGTATATCTTGCATATCTGAGCCCCCGGGGCCACTAACTTTCAGCGAAACCGTATAAGTTCCCGCGGTCTGGTAAGTGTGGCTTCCGGGATCTCGTTCGGTTATTTTTGCAGAACCATCACCAAAATCCCATTCGTAACTATCTATTTCGCCGCTGGAGGTGTTAGTGATCATGAGCTCACATGGCTCATAGCATTCTGTTGCAGAGACTTCAAAGGCAGCTACCGGAGCCGAAGCATTCAACTGGATTTGCTTGGAAAGCGTATCGGTACCACCCGGCCCGCCGACAATGAGTGTGACCGTAAACTGACCCGCTATTACATAGGTATGGGGTTCCGGGTTTTGGGTCGTATCTGAACTGGAGCCGTCTCCAAAATCCCAGCTATAGGTATCGATCTGACCTTGGGAAGTATTGGTGAAAGTTACCTGACAAGGAGCCGTACAAACAGAAGGATCGATCGAAAACCCGGCTATAGGTGGAGCGAATGTTTTATCTGTAATCACTACATTACTGGTTTGGTTCATGGTCAGCCCGGCAGCATTTTCGACCTCCAGTTCTACTACGAAGGTTCCAGCAGTCTGGTAGGTATGACTGACATTGCTCTTATCGCTTCCGATTTCATCAAATGTGCCATTACCATCAAAATCCCATTTGTAATTGACCGCATTTGTGGAACAAGTAGCATCGAAATTGATCGAGCAACCTGTTTCACAAGTGGTTTTGCTGCCGGTGAAGCAGGCCGTGGGTTGCAGGCGAGTCACTTCCGGGATCTCTTCCAGGTCGCAGCTGATGGCGATGGTTAGCAGGGTCAGATAGATTTTCCAGTTTTTCATGACGTATTGTTTTTTAGCTATTATAGCGGGCAAGGTGCTTTTTAGTGGCATATCTATTCCCGATATCCTGATTGCCTACCAGCTCTTATTATTTTGTTTAGGGGGTGATCACATTAAAATAGGCCGCAATGTCCTCCAGCTGCTGCATCCCCACTGCTATGGGCCCGAAGCGGTTGTTGTAGCGCCCGTGAATTTGTAAAATTTTTTGCCGGTGCCCGGCATCCCAGTAATCATCGATATTTACTTCAAATCTGGACAGGTTCATTTGTCCCAGACACTTATTGAGCGCCTGCTTATCGGTCAGTTGGAATCCGGTAAAGAAATCCATTAGTGCGACTGGCAAGAACTGGCCGTATGTTCTTTCGCCGGGCGGCTTGTTTTGGTTACTGTAGCCATTGGCGTAGTAGACCATCCGCTCAAAAACATAAGGGAACCCAACGCTGTTCAAGGTTCGCTCGCTGGCTCCCCGGACACTTCTCACCAGGCGCTTCATCCCGATGAATTTGGCATAGGTGTAAAAGATGAAAGCCAGCACGGTTTCATTGTGCATCAGAACTTCTGGGGGCAAGTCCCTGATATGGTAGTGTTTTTCCAAATACCTTCTTGGAAGGGAGGGATGATCGTTTTGGGTTTTTCTCACGGTGTCAAAAGGCATAATTTGCTGAGTACTCAGGTATTGATCCAGGCAGGCATTGGAGGGCATCCGAGTACAATCTCCAGCGGGAATGACCTCGTAAATCATCTCCTTATTCGATTCAAGCCAGTCAAAAAGGTCATTTTCGCGATCGTATAAATAACTAAAGCCGTAACCGATCCCTTCACTATAGGCAAGATGATAATTAGCCAGCAACTCGTGTTCGTAATGATTTTTGTCCATACTTCCGGAAAAGTCGCCCAGATAATTGGGACTACCTGACACATTATCCTGAGTATGCACGAGTTCGTGCAAAAAGGTGCCTCCTCTGGCTTGAGGCGTCTTAGGGTGAAAGTCTGCAATGCCCAGAGAAATATCCCCGGTACACTTCGGACATCTTTGAGTCCCATAAGGGTCAAAGGCCCCCGAGGGTCCTACCTTGGTACCACTATGGCCCCAGGAATTATCAATACGATTGGTGGTGAGTGTCTGGTTGTTGTGGTCATTGAAGATAAATATGATGACTCTTTTTTTGGGGTTAATTCGAAGGATATTGGCCGCATAGTATTGCAGGGCCATAGCATCCCGGTCATTGGCCGCCGGTTGCAGCAGTGTTTTCAGGAATTCCTGCATACCGCTATTGTTGGTGTTTGTCCAGAAGCTGTTATTCAGATTGGAATTGGCAGCTATATTCTGGCTGTTTAGCGGGTAGGAAGCCGTACGGTTGTTTTTATCCAAATGGGGCTTTTCCACATAGTAGAACACCAGGTCACTCACCAGCCGTTTTCTACAATCTTCGACGGAAGGAAAATTCCCCTGCGCCATGGAAGGTAGGCCGGTGATTAAAAATACAAGGGTTAGGAGTACAGGGGTTTTCATGACCATCCTGATTTTAATGTAAAGTTTGATCGATGTTAATTGCTTAATCGTTGACTTACAATTCTTTGCAAGCGGCGTGGAGCGTGGGCTGGGGGGGTGCCTCCCTGCCCCACGCCTAATCAACTTTCCACCTAGATGGTTATCCATTCACCGCCACCTTCCGTCAATTTGATTCAACCCAAGGTGCCGGCACTTATAGTTGATCGGCAAAAATGACCAGGGAACTGCCCGATTTTCTATGGGATCGCTTTACCGTACCATCCCGCAGATACCAGATGATCTCATATTCGTACACCAGCTTATTCGGCGGTTGCAGCAGGTCGATCCGCTTCGACAGTTCACCGGTGCCGGTCCGCAGGCGGATCCGTTTCAATTGTTCTTTACCGCCGAGCTGGTAGTATACATTCATTTCGACGGAACGAACCTTTTCCCGGGCCATGATCTCCGGGTCCACCTCCACGTCCACCGATTTGATATACAGGGGAGGCACCAGAGGAATGGCGTTATCCCTAGAAGTGCGCCATGCCGTTTGTAGGTTATAGCCGCCGAAAAAATTCCAGCCGACGCGGTAGCGGAAAGTTCGCCATTGCTGTGAATCCTCATCGTTTTTCCAGCCGTAGAGCAGTTTAAAGTTGTTCCCACTCTCATTGAAGCGATACCGATCGATAAGAATATCATCGGTGGTTAACTCACCGTTCCCGTGTTCTTTCACCAGGCTGACGTTTACGTAATTGATATAATTCCCAAAATCCCGGGCATTGAAACCATCCAACACCGCAGCGATCTCCCGTTGCCGGAAAAAAGGATCATCCAGGTTGACCTGGTGAAAGCACGCATCACAATTCAACAATGGCCCGAAGTTGCGGTCGAAGCGGATCGCCCGGTTGTCCACCGTATATTTGTTCAAGTCGATCTGAAATACGCCACGTTGCCGCACCTCCCGCATCCTGTAAACCGCCACGATGGCCGTGGTTGGCATTTCCGGCGGATCGAATTCCGCTGCGCGGGGAGGCAATTCCAGGTGGGGAGGCAGATTCTTGTAAGCCTCCGAAGGCGCTCTGATATCTATAGGCCTTCGATCCCGTGAGGGCTCCCTCTGCGCTTCGTTTGTGGAAGATCTGGAAGCGGCCGGGGCTTCCGCTTCTCGTTGTGCTAGGAAGGCTTCGATCCGTTGCGACTCCCGCAGCAACTTATAATCCTCAGCGGCATCCTCCCGCCCGGCCTCCAAGAGTTTCTGGGCCCGGCCCAGGATGCTCTTTTCCCGGCTTTGCCCGCCGGCGGGGACCTGTCCGAGCGCCATAGGATTGCCCGTTTCGGCCTCAAACATCATCTTGGTTAATTTTTTATAAGCATCCTCCAGAGCAGCTTCCAGGTCTTCATCTTCTCCGATCTGGGTCACCTTGATGGCTCCGGAGCGATACAACTCATCGAAAGCCGCTTCAATTTCACCGCCGAGTATGGTGCTACCCTGGCGGCTGATTATGCCGGTCTCAAAGTCCCGGTAGGTATAGATCTGATCGAAATCTGCTTCAATGGTGACCTTCTTTGGAGATTTATATCCCTGCAATTCCATTTCAAAAGAGACGCTCATATCCGGTGTAGGAGTTTGAAAGGACTCCCAAAGGACCTGGGCCCCGACTTTAGTCAACTGGACAGAAACTGCGGCCTGTTGTCCGTCCAGCAAAGGAGCTTTCCCCAATCCGATGACCCTCTTGGAAAATCCGGATTCAGGATCCGCGGCTGACGAAATTAAAGCGATGGTTCCTCCCTGATACAGGACCGGGCCGCTGATCACTCCACCTGGATCCAGTCTTCGGAGTACCTGGGTAGCAGCGGCGATCTGTTCTTCCGTAACATCCAGGGCAATGACGGCATGCACGATGCCACCGCCCTCTCCTTCCCGAATATCGGGCTGCCCGGGGGCAGAGCACTGATTCTGTACATAGCGGAAGAAGGAAAACTGCGGTTGTCCACGCTCGTTTACGGCCAAGCGAGGTTTGTCGGGAAGATAATAGTATTCATTCGCATTACTCAGGCTAGGAAAAAGAGTAAGTGTACCCGCTCTTACCGGTTGGTCCAGGATAATATCCTGGCCGGGCAATCCACCAGCAACGATCATTGAGAAGCCTAAAATAATCATTAACTTTTTTTGCATAGCATACTGGGTTTTTGGACTGTCGGGAGTAAAGCAAGTTGCGAACAACAGGAACGGGAAGTTCATTCCTTCTAAGGAAGATATAATTGAGGTTCTCTTTCCTTAGCGGAAGGGAAGCATAATGATAGCTGCCAATGCACCGAAACATTCAACTGATCACATTCATCCGGACGGGAACTAAGTGGGTGAAAAGAAAGGAAAATTCTCCCGGGGAGATACCAATGGATTAGGTTGGACATATATGTGAGGTTTAGATGCTTGGGAATTGGGGAGAAAAAAGATTTTAAATTGCCATCTAATATACAAACTTCACCTCTTTTTACAAAAAATCCGGGCGTTTTCCAGCAAATGCATAGCCCTCAGGAGATTTACTCATTTCTATGAAGCTGTTTGAATTTAAGGCCTCGAAGAGTTTAAGTCGCTCTATGAAAGAGTCTACGACCGAACCAAGATCAAGATGAAAGGGTATGTAGCCGTTCAGCGAAAGCTGCTGGTGCTGATTTATACCCTGTACAAAAATAATACTCCTTATGATCCGAACTACTATAAACAGCAGCTAATGGATTCAAGAAGTAGACAGGACACAAGGCCTGCCTACACGGGATGCATGGCGTCTGTCACTTAAAAGAAGTACGAATTATCTTGATTATGAGCCTGGCAGCGAATTGTACGGATTCTCTTGCCGATGTATTCAAGACTAGATCATCGCAAGCAACGCCCAGATAAGCGCCGTTGCTGACGAAGAGCTGGAAAACCCTCTTACTGTACAAACGTGAGTTCGGGATAAAATTGATGGTAAATCGTTGCAATTGCAGTTCGC
>CAYVVK010000385.1:0-6546 GCA_964454855.1 uncultured Phaeodactylibacter sp.
CGAGGCCACGGTAGAAGTCAAAAAAATAGAAGTCGTACTGGAAGCCCGGCCCGTAAGCTGCTTTGGATACTCCGACGGCAGCATCAGCGCCCGGATCGAGAGCGGCGACCCGCCCTACGAATTCTTCTGGCGGGAGATCGCCAGCAACAGCCTGCAGCCACAGGGCCTGCCCGCCGGCATTTACCACCTGGTGGCCACCGACAACAGCGGCTGCCGCCGGGAAACGGCCATCGAGATCCCCTCCCCGGAACCGCTGTCGGAGGTGCAACCCGACTGCGCCCTGCTCAGTAAAGGAAACCTGCAACTGGAGGCCATGGGCGGAACGCCTCCCTATCTCTACTCGGTAGACGGGCAGTCTTTCTTCGGCCCCTCCCTATTCGGGGAGCTGGAGGCCGGAAACTCCTACACCCTGGTGGTGCAGGACGCTGCGGGCTGCCTGTTTGAACAGGAATTCCTCATGCCCAATGCCTATGAGCAGATGGTGGAGCTGCCGGAAACCCTGGAACTCAAGCTGGGGCAAAGCCAGCTGCTGGAACCCACCCTCCATATCCCGGAAAACCTGGTCAAGAGCCTCCGCTGGACGCCCTCCCTGAACCTCAGCTGCACCGATTGCCTGCAGCCCGAGCTGCGGGCCATCAGCGAAGATACCTATACCATACGCATCGTCGACGCCTACGGCTGCACCGGCGAAGCTTCGGTAAACATCAGGATAAAGGATGAGGTGGACCTCTACGTACCTGGCGCTTTCTCTCCTAACGGCGACCGCATCAACGACCGCTTCACCGTGTTTGCCAATGCCTACCAGGTGAAGCAGGTCAGCCGCTTCCTGGTATTCGACCGCTGGGGAGGATTGCTGTTTGAAAAGAAGGGCTTTCCTCCCAATGAAGTAGCCCAGGGCTGGGACGGCACCTCCGATGGCAAAGCCCTGGATGCCGGCGTATACACCTATTTCGTGGAAGTGGAACTGGTCACCGGCGGCCGGGAAGTAGCCGGCGGAGAGGTGGTTTTGATGCGGTAGCTTAGCATTCTCGGATTGTTACCATTGTTGGATTGCCCCGGCCTTGCCGAGGGCCCTCGTGTTTCACACGGGGTTATCACTTTTGTATTGTGGAGTGTAGCGTAACCCGCCCCCGTACCATACAGGCCTGGGTTACATTATTTCTGTCCAGGCACTTTTTATGGCCAGGCTTTTGTGGATGAACAATCTAGCTATCTCAACAATCCAACAATCCAACAATCCAACAATTTAACAATTTAACAATTTAACAATTTAACAATCCAACAATGCATCACTCCTCATCCGAGCCCACGATATCAATGGGCCGGTCGATGCTCTCCTGCAGGGAGATGAAGGTTTCGGTGCGCTGAATGCCCGATATCTTCTGGATCTTATCGTGCAGGACTTCCCGCAGGTGGTTGGTGTCGCGGCAGATGATCTGGGCGAAGATGCTGTACAGGCCGGTAGTGTAGTGGACGGCAACGACCTCAGGGATCTTTTCCAGTTCCAGGGCCACGTCGTCGTAGAGGGAACTCTTATCGAGGTAGATGCCGAGAAAAGCACAGATATCGTATCCGAGTTTGCTGTAGTCAATGGCGAGGTTATAGCCTTTGACGATGCCCGCCTCCTCCAGTTTTTTCATGCGCACGTGGATGGTGCCGCCCGATACGTACAGTTGCTTGGCGATGTCCGTATAGGGTTTTTTGGCGTTGCGCATCAATATGGAAAGAATTTGTTTGTCCAGCTTATCGATATCCGAGGTTTTCGCCATGAGCGTATATTATTAACTTTTCATCAAATTTAGTTTTTCACTTTCGTTTTGGCAAAAAAAAGAACCGCTCATTTTTATTTTTTAATATTTTGGCAATTTATTTTATTTTCTTCAAGAGAAACTTCCGAAAATGACA
This sequence comes from uncultured Phaeodactylibacter sp., assembly GCA_964454855.1. Lineage (GTDB taxonomy): Bacteria > Bacteroidota > Bacteroidia > Chitinophagales > Saprospiraceae > CAYVVK01. The sequence goes on from CAYVVK010000385.1 coordinate 1,906, forward strand.
TTACCGGAGGCTAAATACCAATTTCCAAATTATTGGTACATTTGCATCATAATACTAGTCAGCCATTATGAACCTGAGACGCCTTTTTCCAAACATGCTCTTTCTGCTCACCCTCATGGCCACCACTGCCTGTGGAACGGAACCGGAAAACCAGCAGGAGCTGCTCACCGGCCGCTGGGAGCTGGAATCCGCCAGCCGCAACGGCTCACCGACCGCTTCGCTGGATGACCTCTTCTTCGAGTTCCATGCCGACGGCAGCATGGCCACCAACCTGCCGGTGGCCCCTGGAAAGTCGAAATACGAGCTGGAAGGCAACACCCTTCGCCAGTACGGCGAGAACATGCCCGGAGAAGTAGAATATACCATCCAGGAGCTGGGAGATTCCAGCCTGATACTCACCGCCGAACTTCGGAACTTCCGCTTTCGCTTTTCTATGAAAAAACGCCCTTCAAAGGCCAGCCAATGACCGTCGCCGTTGCTTCCAAAAACCCTGCGAAATTACTGGCGGTTCGCCTTGCCTTCGAGGCGGCCTTCCAGTTTCCCGTAGCCATTGAACCCGTGAGCGCCCCCTCGGAGGTGCCCGACCAGCCGATGACCGATGAGGAAACGCGGCAGGGCGCCTTCAACCGCGTGCGCAACGCCCGGAAAATAGTGCCGGAAGCGAATTATTGGGCAGGCATAGAAGGAGGGGTGCAGCCCAATACCGGAGGAGGCATGGATGCTTTCGGCTGGGTCGTCATCGCTTCGCCGCAGCAGGAAAGCATTGCCCGCAGCGCCTCCTTTCCACTGCCCCCCGCCGTCGTCCACCAGATCCGCAAGGGCGGCGAACTGGGCCATATTATGGATGAACTATTCGACGAGAAGAACAGCAAACAGAAAGGGGGAGCCGTAGGGCTGCTCACCAACGGGCTGGTCACACGCGAGGCCCTGTACCAGCAGCCGCTGCTGCTGGCGCTCATCCCCTTTATGCAACCGGACTTGTATTAAGACTACTTTGTTAACTTAAAAAAAGCCGCTACGCGGCTTCATTTCCAGGGTACGCGGAGGGGCTGCCAACTGCTTACCAGCAGTTGAACAGCTAAAATCTGCGTCCTCTGTGTTAAGTTAACAAAGTAGTATTAAGTAGGTGGACAGATTTAGTTTGCTTATACTGCTTCGAAAGCAGTTTTTACAGGGGCCTGCCACAACCCATGCCAACCCCGCAGCATATGGATGTTAAACAAAAAGCGTTTCAAGCCTTCCCCATATAATCATAGGGAAGGCCTGAAAAAACGGATGGGCATTGCTTACTGCCTGGTGAAAGATATGGTTTTGATGAACCGCCCTTCCGATTCCACCAGCAGGCGGTAGATCCCCGTCGGCAACTCCGTTAGCGGCAGCCTCCAGTTAGCGGGCGCCTGCTCCAGGCGCTGCTGCCGCAACAGCTGGCCGGTATTGCTGAAAAGCTTCAGCTGAACCGCCTTGCCGGCAAGCTCGCCGAATTCCAGGAAAAGGGTTTCCACAACGGGCGAAGGATAAGCCCGGACGGAGGCTGCTTCGGGCGCTTCTTTCACGGAAGTGAGCACCACTTCCACTTCCTGGCAGGACTGGTTGGAGCCGCCGCTGTTGGTTGCCGTCAGGCATACCGTGTAATTCCCCGAGGCCATATAGGTATGAGTAGGGTTCTGCTCCGTGCTGCTGTTGCCGTCGCCGAAATCCCACATCCAGGAAGCGGGCATGTTGGTGGAGGCATCCGTAAACTGTACTTCCCCTTCTTCACCGACGTTGAAAGTGAAATCGGCTACCGGCGGCTCTTCGCCTCCGCCTTCGGAATAGTTTATCAGGTAGATGGCCTCATCGGCATTGCCCTGCAAATCATATTCTATGGCCAGCACAGTGGCCCTGCCGTCCTTTGCCCACCATTCATAAGTGATACTGGTATCGACGGATTCGGAAAAGAAGGCCCAGTTGCCGAACACCTTGACAAAGAAAGAATCTACCGTGATCTCCTCCACCCGCTGGCGCAGCACTTCGTACTCCCCGTCGGGCAACTTGACCGTCCCCCATCCATCTATCTCCGCACTGGTGGTGCCCCGCTCGCGAATCTCCACGGAGTCGGCTAAGGGATTGATGAAGGTGCCGTCAATAGCCAGCCGAAAGCCGAACTCATTGGTAAAAGTGGTGCCGAAAGTGCTGGGCGCCGCAAACAGCTGCTGAGGCGGGTCGAAGACCGCTGAAGCCACCATCTCCGTCCCGGGAACGAGAGCCGAGCCGCCGAGGGTGAACAGCCCCTCGTTGGTGACCTGCGCGTAAGTCACCAGGTCACTGTCCTGGGTAAAGGCCAGGGTCGCATCGGGAAAGTCGGCCGCATTGGTGGTTTCCGCCGGGTCGACGATCCGGTTGGTGAAAGTCGCTTCTGCCGTCAGGCGGCCGGAAAAATCCCAGCTCTGGTTTGCGCCGGCAGGGCCGGGCTCCAGGCCCGCGGTGGTGGTGTCAATGCCCTGCAAGAGGACTGCCCCAAAAGGCGGCACATCGGAAGCGTCGATGGTGATCTGCGCGGTCAGCGGCAGCAAACCGATTAAACTGAAAGCCAAAAGAGAATAAATCTTTCTCATCTTTTTCGTTTTTGAGATTATCGAATAGAAGCGGTTAAACAGGCAATATAACCACATTCTCTCAAAACTCCCCGCTGCCGCCGTCCTTCAGGTCATCATTCTCGATCTTACTGCGGCGGCGCTGCTGGCGGAAGTCCAGCTTGCCGAAGCGGTAGGTGAAGTTGAGGCCGAAAGAGCGGAAGAGCACGCCCCGGTTGATGCGCTGGTAGAAACGGGCGTCCTGCAGTTCGGAGGGGAACTCCTTGAACTTGAAAAAGGGCTCGATGATGTTCAGGCCCAGGCTGGCGCGCTCGCTGAACTCCTTGAGCACCGTCATGCTGAACAGGGAGAAAGAGGCGACCTCACCCTGCAGGGTCTGCTGGGGGGCGCGGTAGAAGCCGAACATTTCCATCTTATAACCTTTGCCGAAATCTACGGAGCCGCCGATGTTGCCGCTGAAGAGCAGGGCCTCGTTGCGCAGCTCCAGGCCCGCGCGGCGGCTTTCGGTATTGAACATGAAAATGTTGGCGCCGCCCCGCAGGCTCACCTTCTTGGCGATGGTTACGGAGGTGAACAGGTTGACGCCATAGGAGTCGTTCTTGCCGATATTGAGATAGGTGGTTTCAGATGCTCCGTTTTCGTTCACGCCGAGCAGGAAGCTCTGAATGACGTCATCGGTATAGCGGTAGAAGGCGGCGGCATTGATGTTGAAGCCTTTGACGAAGGCTCCGTAGCTCATTTCAAACTGGCTGGTCAGTTCCGGCGACAATTCCGGGTTGCCGAAGGAGATGTTGCGCGGGTCGTTGAGGTCGACGTAGGGGTTGACGAAGAACAGGCTGGGGCGCTGAATGCGGCGCGTATAACTGGCCTTGAGGTTGGCAAAGTTCTTGAGCTGCCGGCTGAGAATGATGCTGGGCAGCAGGTTGCCATAGTTGTTGGTGAAGGTAATGGCGTCGGTAGCAAAATCACCGGCGATCTGAGTGTATTCGTAGCGGGTGCCGGCCACCAGGCCGTATTTCTCTCCCAGTTTGATGTTGAAGGACACATAGCCTGCCAGTACGTCCTGGTCGTAGTAGAAAATGTCCGAGCGGCTGTTGTCGAGCAGGTACTGCTGTTTTTCAAAATCGAAGTTCTCGTACTCGTAATCGCTGTCGATACGGCGCAGCAGGCCCTTGGCGCCGGTTTCCAGCTTAACGGCCTTACTGAAGGGGTGGGTATAATCGGCCTGCACGGTATATTCCAGGTTGAGGCCGTCGTTGAAGTTGCGCTCGTTGAATTCCAGGCTGGGATCGTTGCCCGACTGCAGGATGGTGTTCCGCTGGTAGCTGTTGGCGCCGGTGACCTGGAAGGCCAGCACGAATTCCTGTTCCGGCGTCTGGAACGCGCGGCGGTAGTCGGTGTTCCAGTCGAAACCACCGCGGAAGCTGCGGCCGTCGTTGAAGCGGGTGTACTGCTGGAAGACATCCCGCAGGGCCACCTCGTAAGTAGCCTCCGTCACGCCCTCGTCGGTACCGCCGCGGCCGCGGAAGGAGATCGAAGAGTTGATGCTGTTGTAAGCGTTGATGTCGTAGAAAGCGCTCAGGGTGCCGCCCGGGCCGAAGCCGGCGCCTTCGGTATCTGCATCCTGCCGGAGAATGCCGATGGTATCCTGCTGGTAATCCTCGCGGTAGAACTCGCTGAAACCCGCCCGCGGCCAGGTCAGGTAGGAATTGCCGCTGAAGTTCAGGCCGAAGCGGCCATTGGCGTGGCTGAGGTTGACGCTGCCGCGGTTGATGCGCGTGCCGATGGTGGTATTTATGGAGCCGGTGAAACCCTCCACGCTCTTCTTCTTGGTGATGATGTTGATGATGCCGGCCGTGCCTTCGCCATCGTACCTGGCGGAAGGCGTGGTGATGACCTCCACGTTCTTGATCTGGTCGGCGGGAATGGCCTTGAGGGCCTCCGCGACATTATCGGAAAAGATGGACGAAGGGCGGCCGTTGATGAGCACGCGCACGTTGTTCGAGCCGCGCAGGGAGACGTTGCCGTCGAGGTCGACGACGGTCTGCACGTTGGGGACGAAGGCTTC
>CAYVVK010000386.1:0-5880 GCA_964454855.1 uncultured Phaeodactylibacter sp.
CGGAACCGTCTACGAATTCCTTGACAAAATCGGTATTGACTTTGTAAAGGGCGCAGGTGACATCCCGGCGTACATCTGCTGTGTCGAAGGAATAGTAGTAGGAGGGCGGAATGCTCATGTAGTTGTTGCCCGAGCCATAGTCGTGCTTGGCGGTAGCGCCGCCTTCCACTTCGATGCCGATGTTCCAGCCCACATCACCATTGCCTATGGCAAAAGGCACCTCAAAGAGGATCTCCTCATTGACAGGGCTGATGAACTTGCACTGGTTCATGAAGATCTGCCGGTAGTCGGTGGGCAGGGGACGGTCCTTGAGCGTGATCAGCTTCTCGGTATAGTCTTTAGCGATCTGGTAATACTCCTGGTAGTCGCTCTGCCGCTCCATGTTCATGGCCGGCGTCAGGTAGTAGCCGCCGCGCTGCAGGGCGATGCGGGCGATCAGCCCCAGGGTGTACTCCCGGCTCACCTGCTCGATGCCGTAGGGCAGTTCTTCTGCCCAGAGCATCTTCTCCTCGATGTCGATCATGTCCTGAATGGCCTGGGAGAGGATGAGGTTGCGGTCCTCCCGGCCCAGGAAGAAGTCATTCCCGGCCTTAGGCGCTGCCCGCACGTTGGGCACGTCTCCGAAGTAGGAGGTGAGCATGCTGTACCAGTAGGCGCGCAGGGTATAGGCTTCACCCAGTAGCTGGTACATCGTCCGGATGGTATTGGCATCACCGGTTTCCAGTATGCCGCTGGACTCTATGCCTTCGATGGCGATGTTGGCATCCCGGATGGCCGTGTAGGCGGCATTCCAGAACTGCCGCAGGTCGCCGTTGCTTTCCAGGGCATTGAGGTCCCAGATCTGGTATCGGTCGCTGGAGCTGGTCCAGCCGCTCTGCCGCTCGATGTCGGTATTGCCGGTCATGTTGTTGGACAGGCGGGAGCGGAAGCCGTCCACACCGAACTGCACATAGATGGCGTTGACGCCTTTTCTGGCATCGTCCACATTAGAAAAAACATATTCGGTATCGAAGGTGGAAATGGAGTCGGGCTCCAGAAAATCCTGGCAGGCTGATAAAAGCAGAGCAGCTGCCGAGATAAAAAATATTTTAAGTTTCATATCGCTTGTTTTAGGAAGGTTTGGAGTTAGAATGTCGCATTAATCCCAAAAGTGTAGGCGCGGCTACGCGGGAAGGCCGAGTAGTCCACCCCGGGCGTCAGGCCGGAATAGGCGGAGCTTCTGGTCGTGCTCACTTCCGGGTCGTAGCCCGAATAGCTGGTCCACAGTTTCAGGTTGTAACCGGTGGCGTAGATCCGGAATTGGGACAAGCCCACTTTAGAGATCAGCCGCGCCGGCAGGGAGTAACCGATATTCAGGTTGTTCAGCCTCAGGAAGGAGCCGTCTTCCACTGCCCAGGAATGGATGGTGGCCTGGGCCACGCCAAAGCTGTTGTGGGACCATATCTCCTTATCGGCGTTCAGTTCCGCCAGCTGATCCAGGTCGGTGATGATGCCGCCTGGTGTGCCGGTGTAGGTACCGTCTACATCCAGATAGGTGAAGCGGTTGTCCGAACTCATAGTCGTCAGCATATTACCATAGGTGATGCGGCGCAGTTGGTTGTACTGGATCTTCCCCGTATTGTAGACATCGTTGCCGTACGACCAGTTGAAGAAGATGGAGGCATCGAAGCCGCCGAAGCGGGCGTCGAAGCCAAATCCCCCCTGGTGCTTGGGCAGGGTGTTGCCGATCACCATGCGGTCTTCACTGTCGATAATGCCGTCGCTGTTCAGGTCCTTAAGCTTGAGGAAACCCGGGCGGATATTGGTATTGCCGACCGTAGCGCTGGCATCGGGAACGCCTTCATTCAGGACGTAGCTGCCGGCCACCTCATCGTAAGCGGCAAAATCATCGGTGCTGTAGTAGCCATCGGTGACGTAGCCGTAGATGTCGCCCAGGGTTCCTCCTATCTGTATGTAGAAGTCATCCTGGTCCTTGAGGTCGGTGCTGGTCCAGTTCGACTGGAAGAAGCGCTCGGTGGTACCATCCAGCTTTTCCACGGTGGCTTCGTTCATACCAAAGTTCAGGTTGGCGGAAAGGGTGAAGCCCGGTTTGTCAATGACGAAGGCCGTCAGGCCAAGTTCAACACCCTGGTTGGAGGTGGTGCCAATGTTGTTCCACTGCGTACGGAAGCCAGTATTAGAAGGGATGGCCGAACGCAGCAGCAGGTCTTCCGTAGTGTTCTTGTACAGGTCAAACGCACCGGAAAGCTTGCCCTGGAAGAGCGTGAAATCCAGGCCGATGTTCCGGTTGGTGGTCGTTTCCCACTTGATGCTGGGATTGTAGAGGGTGCTGCCACTGGGCGTATAGTACACATTATCTGTATTGTTGAAGCCGGGGCCGCGGTTGGTAGACCCTACAAAGAGGAACTGAGTAGCGGTCGGGTCGATGCGGTCGTTTCCGGTCTGGCCATAGCTGGCGCGTATTTTCAGGTCGTTGATGACATTGGAGTTGGCCAGGAAGCCTTCTTCCGATATGCGCCAGCCAAGGGCTACGGCGGGGAAGAGGCCTACACGCTTGTCTTTGGCAAATTTACTGGAAGCATCGGAGCGGAAGGTAAAAGTGACCAGGTAGCGCCCTTTGAGCTGGTAGTTGGCCCTTCCGAAGAAAGACAGGCGGTTGGCGTCGGTGAACTCTTCGGTTTCGTGGCGGTCCGTCCTGCCGAAGGTCATGTTGGCAAACAGCTCTTCCGGAGTAATGGACAGGCGGAAATCCTCGGCCCGCACAAAGTCCAGCTCGCCGCCGATGGAGTAGATCTCATGGCCTGCCAGCAGGTCCAGCTCGTGGTCTTTCATGTTCTGGAAGCGGTAGGCTACCGTATTCAGCCAGCGGTAGGAGAAGAGTTCCCGGTCCGTTTTCTGGCCGAGCGGCAGGTTGCCGCCATTGTTAAATGATTCGCTGGTCAGCGGCCCGTAGAACCTTAGGTTCTTATCGAAGGTCTTCTCGGAGGTAAAGGTGCTCTTCAGGTCGAGGTTATCCAGTACGGCCCAGTTCAGGGCGGCATTCAATACGTAATTATTGGTCGTTCGCTTTCTCCAGTCCTGCTTCACCAGTTCGGTGGGGCTGACGAGGCTGCGGATGAAAGTGGCGTAGTCGTCATTGGGGTCGGCTGTGTTCGGGTCGATCTCCAGTTCGTCGGCAATGCCGTTCACGGGCCGCGTCTGCACAGCGTCCTTGATGTTGATCTGGGCGTTGCCGGAAGTACCGGCGCCGTCTACCACGGTATTGGTGATCCGCGCAGCAGCCTCAAAGGTAAGGCGTTCCGCGACCTCCTGGTTCAGTTTAAAGTTGGCCACGTTACGGGTGAAGCCGGAACCCAGCAGCAGGCCTTCATCTGTGTTGTTGGTCAGGCTCAGGCTCAGTTTCGTGGTTTGTGAACCGCCGCTGAGGCTGACGTTGTGGTACTGTGACAGCTGCGGGTCGCCGAAAAGCTCTTCCTGCCAGTCGGTGCCCGGCTTCTGCTGATAGAGTTCCAGGTCGTCATACTTGCCAAAGAACTTCTCAAAGTTTCTCAGGTCGGCCTCCGAACGCAATGCGGCATGCTCGTAATTAGCCAGCGCAAATTCATAAGGCGACAGCACATCGTACTTCCGGTCTCCCGGCAGTTCTTTGGATTGCATGAAGCCATTATAAGAGACGGAAACTCCGCCGGCCTGCGGATTCTTGGTAGTAATCACCACGACACCATTTGAAGCCTGTGCTCCGTAGATGGCCGTAGCGGCCGCATCTTTCAGTACGCTGATGCTCTCAATGTCGGAGGGCGGAATGTCCCGGATGCTGCTTACAATAAATCCATCCACTACAAATAGCGGAGAGTTGTCCTGCGTGATGGAGCCACCACCCCGCACCCGGATGACGATCTCCGCATCCGGCGAGCCATCGGTGGCGAGTACATTTACCCCTGGCAGTCGGCCGGTCAGTGCCTCTGCCGCGCTGGCAACCGGGATCTTTTGCAGCTTGGCCCCGGAAAGAGTAGCTACCGAGCCGGTCAGGTCCTTTTTCTTTACGCTGCCGTAGCCAAGCACGACCACTTCTTCCAGTAACTGGGCGTCACCGGAAAGGACGACATCTATAGTACTGCGGTTATTAACGGGGATTTCCTGGGTGGCATATCCGATGTAGGAGAACAATAAGGTGTCATCCGCAGCTGCGGCCAGCTCATAACTGCCGTCAATATCGGTGACGGTGCCGTAGCTGGTATTTTTTACCTGCACGTTGACTCCGATCAGTGGTTCTTCCTCAGCGGAGGCCACTTTCCCTCGGACGGTACTCTGTGCAAAGGCCAGGCTGCTCCCGAGTATTAGCAGCAGCAATAAGCCTAATGTTTTTTGCATGAATTTCATAGATCGGAAATTTCGTGATGCTAAGTGTAAAGCGAATTATCCTTACAAACTTACCCTACCGCCTTTAAAAACAGGGGTTTTGGGCATATTCAAAAATTCACAAAAGCCTAGCAGGAATTTCACCTTACCGCGATCAAGTTATCCGAAAAGAGAGGGTTGAAATATTGATCTGAATCTTCCAATGTTATATCTGCAGAGAATTGGACTTGCCCTGCTAAGGAAGAATCCCGGGTGCGCAGGGAATGCGCCGCCGGGGAAGGAGCCGGGGTGCGGTTTTACACCACGCCCTGGCTTTGAGCTACAGCTCAATTCGCTGGCCGCCAGTCTCCAAATATATCTTCCAGGCGGTACCGCTCCGCCTCTTCCTCCGACAGTATGTGCGCCCATTCCACCCGCTTTTCCGGCCGAAAGCCCGGGCCGGAATTGTTATATTCTGCATAGTAGGCCGTCTTTTCCTTCTCCGGGCTTCGCCAGTTGTTCCAGCCTTCAGCCCGTACTACGGCCCCCAGCTCGCATTCCAGAAAAACCGTCCGGGCATAGGGGCGCCAGGGGCGGCCCAGGTAGACGGAATTATCCGGGGCGCTGCCTTCTACCGTACAATGCCGGAAGACAAAACCGTAATCTTTTTCCTGTTCTGTGGAGGCAGCGGTAATATAGCCTTCCCTTTTGCAAAAGATCCGGCAACTGTCGAATACAGCGGTAGACCAGCCGAAGATAAAATCCACCGTGCCTTCGATGTAGCAGTTCTTGTAATACTGCCGGCTATTTCTGCCATGCGGGTAGAGCGTATCCTGGTTGCCCAGAAAGCGGCAGTTCTCAAATTTCACCCGGTCACCGTCAATGCGTACGGCCACGGCCTGGCCTACAGGGCCCGCAGCGTTCTCGAAAGTGAGGTTGTAAGCTTCGAAGCCCTCTCCGAAGACGTAAAAAGAGGCGGAGCCGGAAGTGCCGATCTCCTCTCCGAAGCGGTTTTTCCGGCTGGCGTAATCGTCGTAGGTAAGCACTGTTTTCTCTGCATCTTCACCCACAAAAGTCACATTCGTTTTCGTGGAGGGCAGGATCAGCTTTTCTTTGTACACGCCTTTTTTGATGAATACCGTGGTCCGGTTCTTTCGCAGGTGAGGTATGGCGTCGATGGCAGCCTGTACACTTCGGAAGTCCCCGCTTCCGTCGGCGGCGACGAGAAAGTCATAAATGCGGCCCTTGAATACCCGGCCGAGAAAACGGGCGGTGTAGTGCAGTGTCGGTTCAAACCAGGGGTGTACCAGCCAAAAGGAGTGGGGCGAGCCCTCGAAAGTATGCACTTCGCTGTAGGTGCCATAACGGCCCAGTAGGGTGATCAGGCTGTCCCGCCCGGCCTGAAAGCGGGGAAAGGAGCTGTTGACAAAAAGAAAGGGAGGAGTATCCTCCCCGGCGTACTCCAGGGGAGAGGCCTCCTTCCAGTTGTCGTAGCGTTCCGTCCTGCTGCCGCCCAGCCAGCGGCCGGCGGCGTCTCCTTCT
>CAYVVK010000386.1:5890-6520 GCA_964454855.1 uncultured Phaeodactylibacter sp.
CATAGCGGCTGTAGTGTAGGACAGAGAAACAGACAAGGTCCAAGGGAGAAGCAAGGACAGAGAGAGACAAAATCACTCCCTTTTCTACTGTCATCCTGCTCCATCCATCTCCTTCTGCTGCTGCCTCTGGATGGATAAAGGATACGATGCCGTCTATGTTGAGCACTGCCTGTACCGAACTGCTGTACCCTTTATTTCCGTGCGGCCCTTCAAATTTTTCCATCTCGCCCGTTGTGCCCAGGAAGGACGCCAGGTGGGCACCGGCGGAGCAGCCCAGAGCGGCAATTTTTGAGGGGTCCAGCTGGTATTCACCGGCATGGGCGCGCAACCACCTTACGGCGGCTTTAAGGTCGTGAATGGCCGCCGGATACCGGGCCTCCGGGCTGAGGCGGTATTCCACGGCCACAGCCACATAGCCTCTTCTGGCGAGTTGCTGCGCCATGGGCACCTGATGGGCTTTGGTGCCGGAGCTCCAGCCGCCCCCGTGGATCATTAGCACACCGGGGTAGCCAAGGTTGTTTTCCCGGGCAGGGTAGAAAATGTCGAGATGCAACTTCCGGCCTCCGGCTTCAGCGTAAGGAACGTTCCTTCTGGCCTTAACTCCCTCTGGCAGCTGAGGCTCGATGGGAG
>CAYVVK010000387.1:0-6497 GCA_964454855.1 uncultured Phaeodactylibacter sp.
TGCAGTGTGCAGTATGCAGTGTGCAGTGTGCAGTGTGCAGTGTGCAGTGTGCAGTGTGCAGTGTGTGTGCAGTATGCAGTGTGCAGTCTCCCAGTCACCCCCTCTTCCAGTCACCCAGTCCCCACCAGGCAGTAAGCCGGTTTGTCATTCAATCCATCATCATTCATTCAGCCGCTCTCCACAGTATTTACAGAAAACAGCGTCGGGGTCATGGCCTTCTTTGCCACAGAAGCGGCAGGCCTGCGAAGAAACGGGCACCTCCTTTTTTCTGTTTACCATCTCTGCGGAGACGATACCTGTGGGCACGGCGATGATGGAATAGCCGAGGATCATGATAAAGGCCGAGAGGAACTGGCCGAGTTCGGTAATGGGCGTAATATCGCCGTAACCTACTGTGGTGAGTGTGACGATGGTCCAGTAGACGCTGCGGGGAATGCTGGAAAAGCCATCGTTCTGCCCGCCTTCCACCAGATACATGACCGAGCCAATGATGATCACCAGCAGAAAGACGAAGGTGAGAAAGACGGTGATCTTGGCGCGGCTGGCCCGAAGCGCTTTCATAATGACCTCGCCTTCCTCGAGGAAGTGGCCCAGTTTGAAGATCCGGAAGACACGAAGCAGGCGCAGGGCCCGGATGACGAGCAGGTACTGCGTGCCGTAGACGAACAGGCTGAGGTAAGTGGGCAGTACGGCCAGCAGGTCGACGATGCCGAAGAAGCTGATGGCGTATTTCCAGGGCCGGTAAACAACGTACAGCCGCAAGAGGTACTCGATGGTGAAAACTATGGTGAAGCCCCATTCCAGGAAGTAAAAAATTTCATTATACCTTTCCTCCAATGGCCCTACACTTTCCAGCATGACCACAATAACGCTTGCCAGGATAAAGATGAGCAGGGCCACATCGAAGGCCTTGCCCTCCGGCGTGTCAGCCTCGAAGATGATCTCGTGAATCCTTTCCTTCAGCCTGCTTCTTTGGAAGGCCGCCATAGATTTGTTTTTATGAGAAGGCAGGCGCCGCCGGAGCAATGCCAGCCCCTGCATAAAGCCCAAAACTTCATTTTGGCCAAAAAATACGAAGCTTCTCCGGGCTCTCCATATTTTGTGCCCCTAATTTAGTGGAAAGCAGAGTAGAATAAGGCAGTAATATGTGGATAAAATAGTTTACCAAAATTTTAATATTCGATTATTTTTAATTTATTTTGTGTCACTGTTTTGCAGGCGGGCCATACAGCGCTTTGAGAGGCTGCTGCAACCGTTTTCCGGCCTGAGTTTTTTTTGCTGCTGTAGGCGTACTTGAGAGAGTATGTCGCGGTAGCAGTAAAACGTGCTACAGAAAGGTGGTGGAGGGGATAAAATAAATATTTTCCCCTGCCTGCCTGTGAAACATCTCGAACAAGCTGTAGTTTTGTATATTACTGGCAATGAAGTTGTAGCCTGCGGGCACTGAGCAATTTTTTTTCGGGCTCGGGCGGGCACTGCCTGTTTTGAAAAACAAAAATCCGAAGGCTGTGATAAAAGCTGTAATCGTTGAGGATGAAGTAAAAGGCTTGAACAACCTCAAGAACCTTCTTGGCAAATACTGCGAAGAGGTGGAGGTCGTGGGCGAAGCTACCAGCATAGGCGAAGGTATGAATCTCTTGTCGAATCCCGATGACAGCCCCGACGTTGCTTTCCTCGATATCAGCCTGCCCGACGGCCTGGTATTTCAGATGCTAAACCAGATCCGCCCGGTCAAGTTTGAGATCATTTTCGTCACTGCTTACGAAGAATATGCCATTAAAGCCTGTGAGTACAGCTCTATCGGGTATATCCTGAAACCCATCGACCCCGATGTGCTCAAGGAGGCTGTAGCCCGCATTCGGCCGAAGCGAGACGGGCAGATCGACCGGCGGCTGGATATATTCAATAGCTATTACAACAACCCTAATGCCTTCACCAAGATGAGCATCTCTGCTCTGGACGGTATCTACTTTGTCAATATCCGGGATATCGTTCGTTTTGAAGCGGAAGATAACTACACCCATATCTATCTCAACAGCGGAGAACGGATTACAGCTTCAAAGACCATCAAGGCCTACGAAGACCTGCTGGCCCCCTTCAACTTCTACCGCGTTCATAAACGGCACGTGATCAACCTGAACTACATGCGGAAATTCGTCAAGGGAGATGGCGGTTACCTCATTATGGATGACGACATCAAAATAGAGGTATCGCGCCGCCGCCGCCCGGCTTTCATGGAGCAGATGAAACGCCTGCAGGAAGGCCTGTAAGCCGGCCTGGAAACAGGAAAAAATATTCTCCCCCCAAGGCCTGGCGCTTTTGCCGAAAAAAGGACAACTTGCGGCCTCTGCCGTAATGAGCAACCTAAGCTGTAGCCCAGGCAATTATTCTCAATTGACGATAAACACAAAAAGTGAAAAGGCTGGTATGGCATGCCGTTTCCTTTTATTTGTATTAAAAAAATGTAAGCCTTGCAGGCCTCCGGCTTCTCGGCAATCGAATATTTTTTTACTTTTACTGGTAAGTATCGGTATCGGAATGAAACAGTTTGATCCCGGGTACGTAAAATAAAATACTATGGGAAAATCCAAGAAAAACCTTGACGACCTGAAGAAAGACCTTAAGACCATCAAAAAAGGGGATATGAAAAAGATCACCGGTGGTAAGAAAGGCAAGAACAAGAAATGGAATAATGGCTGCGGCGGCATAGTCCCGCAGTAGGCATTGTATAAAATAAATATTATCTTGAGGGCTATATCTCTTTTTAGAGATATAGCCCTTTTTTATATTACTATTGATTATGTTCTTAGGAAGCCCTCTGCCCCCGGCCACCAATATCAATGAGCTGGAGGATAAACTGCAACTGCAGCACGACCCCCTCCAACGCCTGATCTCTCTGGACAAGCTGGCCGGCCATTATGCCTATACCAACGTTTCCCGCGCCAAGGAGGTGTTTTCTGAGCTGTGCAGCCTGCTCCGGGAACTGGACAACCCGGACTTTCAACTCAATTACCACCTCTACGCCGCTACCGTGGAGAACCAGCTCTATAATTTCGCGGAGGCGGAGATGCACCTGGGCAGGGGCATCGCCATACTGGAAGAACGGGGTACCGTCAAACAACAGGCCGAAATCTACATCGATTACGCCGGCGTATGCATGAACCTGGAAAAGATGGATTCGGCTACCAGCTACCTGGAAAAGGCGGGGCGCCTGCTTAAGAACTTTCCCGACGACCGCCTGCTGGCCCGCATCACCTGCCGGGAGGGGTTCATGAACCTGCACTACGGCAACTACTCCCGCGCCATCGAGCTGCTGCTCGAGGCCGACAAGGGCATTACCATGCTGGGGCAACCTCTGGAACTTAAAGATTACTACTTCCTCACCCTCATCCATTCCGGCCTGGGCAAGGTCTATGAACGCAATGACGACCGGGAGAAAAGCGTGCGCGCTTACCTCAAGGTGGTCAATATGTGCGAGGCCATGGGCATGCGCACCCGCCTGTCGTGGCACTACCTCAACGTAGGCATCGGCTATATCGCCCTCAATGACCAGGAGAAGGCCGAGGAATACTTCCGCCGCGCCATCAATATTACCGACGACAGCAGTGAGTACGCCCGCGCCAGCGCTTACGCCAACCTCGGCTACTGCTACTACGAAAAAGGCCGGTTCGACGAAGCACTGGAGCTGTTTGACCGCGCCGAACAACTCTACAAGCTCAAATCGGAAGAAGATTACTACAACTTCTCCATTATCGAAGCCTGGAGGGGGCGCCTGTACGCCGAGCTGGAGGAAGAACAGCGCGCCCTGAGGCACTTTACCCTGGCGCTGGAATATGCCGAGCTGATCAGAGATTACAAACAGCTGGCGGGCATCTGTAAGGACTTCGCCGCCCTCTACGCCAGCCAGGGAGATTATAAAAGTGCCTATAAATACCAGTGCCTGCACGACAAATACACCGAGCAGAACATCGAACAGGTAGACCGCCGCAAACAGCTGGAACTGGAAGTGAAGTACGAAGCGGAAAAGAAAAAACAGGAAACCGAACTGCTGCGCCTGCAGGCCACCCGCCTGCAGCTGAAGGCCCTGCGGGCTCAGATGAACCCGCACTTCATGTACAATGCCCTCAACTCCATTCAGAACTACATCACCTCCAACGAGATCACCTTCGCTGCCAAATACCTCGCCAAGTTCGCACAGCTTATGCGCCGCAGCCTCGAGTATTCCGACCTGGAGATCATCTCTCTGGAAAAGGAGATCGAGTTTCTGGAAGATTACCTCTTCATCAATGAAAAACTGCGCTTCGAAGACCGCCTGAGATACGAGATCATCATAGATGAAGAGATCGAAGAAGATATCCTCGGCGTGCCTACCATGATCATTCAGCCCTATGTGGAAAACGCCATCGAACACGGCCTGCGCACCAAGCAGGATGGCCTGATCCGCGTCCTCTTCTTCCTCTACGACGAAGATACCATCCTTTGTGTGGTGGAAGACAATGGCATCGGCCGAGACAAGGCCCGCCAGCTTCGCCAACAAGACCCTCAGTACCAGAACCACCGCTCGCGCGGCACCAACATCACCGAGCGCCGCCTCGAGATCCTGCACAGCTCCAAAGAGAACAACTCTTTCGTAGATACCATCGACCTGAAGGATGACAAAACGGGAGAGCCGCAAGGCACCCGCGTGGAGATCCGCATCCCCATCATTGAGATACAGATGAAGTAGAAGGCGGCGCCCTCGTCTTTTTCTGCAACTTCAATTAATTTTAAATTGCGTATCTTTGCTGTCGACAGATAAGTTGTTTTCAGCTTTAGCCCGATGCTTCCCCACAAGCCATCTGCTTAACCCTGATCATAGCCTATTACATTAGATCACTAAAATCACAACTATGGCGGACAGCTATAATAAGAAGGAAAGAGAGAAAAAGAAGCGAAAGAAGCAAAAAGATAAAGCGGAAAAGAGAGAGCAGAAGAAACTCGACAACACCAAGCCAACAGAGTTCATGTACCTCGACGAGAACGGCAACCTGACGCCCACCCCTCCGGACCCAAATAAAAAGAAAAAGATCAAGGCAGAGGATATCGAGGTCAGCACGCCTAAATCAGGTAAATCCGAGGCCAATTTCCTTCGAACCGGCGTAGTCAAATTCTTCAATTCGGAGAAAGGCTATGGCTTCATTGCCGACCAGGGCTCCCGGGAGGAGTACTTTGTTCATGCCGACAGCCTCATCGATGATATCAAAGACAATGACGAGGTGCAGTTTGAGCTGGGGCAGGGTACGAAAGGGCCGATCGCGATTAATGTGACGCTGGTTGGGAAATGAGTTATGGTGAGTTCCACCACCTTCACTCCATAAACTCCATCACTCCATAGACTCCTGTATTGCCGCCTCCTGCGGGCTGATCAAGGGAGTGTTCATTTTTTTTGCGTTCCCTTCCTGATGCGCCGCAGCAGGATGAGATGCTTGTCTTCCGGGCAGTGGGGAAGAGCTGGCCAAAAGCCTTTTCGACTTCGTCATGGCCTTAAGTTTCCCGTATAGGCCGGGAAACGCAGGGGCACTGCTCTTAGCCCCATCTTACCGTTCCCTAAACCAAACCCGCCTTTCCCTGCCGCTCACCCTCCTAACGAGCAAAGGCCCCTTGGCCTTTGCCTTCCAGGGCTTATCTTAGCAAAAGTTTTCTCATAGTATGTTTGTTTGAACCTCCTGCACCATTCCCTTCGGTGCAGGCTTTTTTTTGCCCGCTCCCCACCTGTCCGTCACCGTTTTCTAAGCCGAACCTGCCTGTAAGGCAGGTAGCCTGCCCGCTGCCTAAGTGCCTCTTTCCACGCCCATCCTTATGGCTTATCTTGCCGCCAGTTTTCTCATAGTATGTTTGTTATTCCTACACCTGTAGAACATCGGGTGTAGGTTTTTTTTTGCCCTTCCGGCTGGCCAGCCAGGCAGCCTCGCCGACAGATTTTCACCACTCCCTGCCGGAATGCCACCATACCCTAAGCCATACAGCCCAAAGAATAATTCTTATACATTAAATCTTAATATAATCTTATCTTTGAGGGTGTAGTTTTCTCATAGTATGTTAGTGCTCCTACATCCGAACAGCCTCCCCTGATGTAGGAGTTTTTTTTTGCCACAAAGGTATTTATCTAGCCACAAAGACACAAAGCGCACCAAGGGCCACAAAACGGATACATAGGGCATTCGCCACGTGTAAGAGCCACGCCCTGTTTAAGCGGCCCGGAGGGCCAGCATAAATATTGCCTTGGGCTACCGCCCGTTTTTTTGTAGCCACCAACCCACCAAGGGCGCCAAGGTGGTAAGGAAGCTTTCAGTAGGTTTTGTCGCTGGCATGGCAACAGGCTGGAATTAGCTGTCAGCCTCCGTAGCCCAGGCGCGCCTACGCTTTTCGGGCGCCGCCGCCACGCTACGGCATCCAAAGCCCAAACTAGTGCATTAGGAACTAATTAATTGCCAGGCAGCTAATGTTATATTATATTG
>CAYVVK010000388.1:0-6490 GCA_964454855.1 uncultured Phaeodactylibacter sp.
ATATAACAATCTGCCCGGAACGCCTGAAAACAAAACGCTTCAGGCTCTGCTTTCGAAGCAGTATAAGTAAACTAAATCTGTCCGACTACTTAGTGTCTTATTTGCGAAAGCCGCCGTAGTGCTTACCCGTCTCCCATTCGTGGAGCGGCTTGGCCTTGGGGGCGATGAGCTCGCTGTTGACCACTTCGCCGATGAACAGGGTGTGGTCGCCGTAGGATTCGGGCATTCCCACTACTCTGCACTCCAGATAGCCGATGCCGCGGCCGATGACCGGGCAGTTGGTCTCTTTGCCGTTGGTGAAGTGATGGTTGTTGATGCGCTGCCCGTCTACGTCGATCTCTCTGGCAAAATCTTCGACCAGAGCACGGTCATTTTCACCGAGAATATTTACGGCAAATGCTTTGGCGCGGCCAATGGTTTCATTCAGGTGGCTGCCTTTCTCTATGGCAATGGTAACCATAGGTGGTTCAAAGCTGGTTTGCATCAGCCAGCTGACCGTGCCGGCGGAAATATAATCTTCGTCACGGGTGGCCAGTTTTTCACCATTCATCCGCGTAGCGACGATATAATAGCCATATGTGATTTTCTCCAATACATCTTTTCCAACAATTTCCGTATCCATCTGATAAATATTTCGAGTTAAAACTAAAATGTCCACTAATAAAAAAAGAAAGGGCCTTTTATGTTCGGTTTCTTCCGAATTTCAAAAAAAATGTTATCATATGGAACTATTTTGCTCTAAATCAAGTATTAATAGTGTATGCGAAGTTTGAAACCAAGGACATTGTCACAGGTATTTATTGCTTACCTTATTGCGTATCCCAAGTTTTACCACCTATAATTTTACCCTGCAACCATTAGTTCGAGAGGCTTTATCAGCCTGCCAACTGCCCTGCTGAAAAGGGTGTGATCCGAGACAGAGCGAACACCATCGAGCTTTATCAGACATTAATACTGGAAGTGCCCGGGCATTTCCATTCCACCATAAACTTTATTTTATTATGAAAGAGAAGAAACAATCCTATTTTAAAAAAGCACTGGCGTGGGCAAAAAGGCGCCACCTATCCAATATAAAAGCCAACTACGGAGAATTTGACTCTCCTGCGCGGTACAGCAAGGAAGGCGAAGAAAAGCCTTACATACCCGACCTCACCGGCAAGGGGTATCGCACCGGCACCAAATACTACATCGAAATAGCCCTTAAGACGAAGAACAAGAAAAGGTCGGCTTCCAAATGGAAACTGCTCGACACACTGGCATCCATTAAAGATGGGAAATTCTACCTGCTGGCGCCGCGCGGGCACAAGGCCTTCGTTAAGCGCATGCTGAAGAAGTACCAGCTTCCCAATGCCGAGATGGTTTATCTGCCTGAGGTAAGCTAAAACCCAAAGAGCATTCGGCGGGTAGTGCCGGGCTGTTACCAGCAGGAGCATTACCCACCGGGATCACCTCCCTCTGAAGCCATCTTCCGGATAGCTTCCGGGGGCCTCTTTTTTTTAAAATCTTTTTCACAACCAGAAAACTTAGTTTCTAAATGCGGGCATTAAAAATCACCCAATCAATAACACGCCGGGACGAGAAATCTCTGGAAAAATACCTTTCAGAGATCTCCAGGTACGACGTACTTACTCCTGAAGAGGAAGTTAAGTTGTTCCGCCGCCTGAGAAACGGCGACGAATCCGCCCTGATGGAAATTGTCAACCACAACCTCCGCTTCGTGGTGTCCGTAGCCAAGCAATACCAGAACCTGGGCTTGTCACTGGGCGACCTCATCAACGAGGGCAATATCGGGCTCATCAAGGCAGCCCAGCGTTTTGACGAAACCAAAGGCTTCAAGTTCATTTCCTACGCCGTATGGTGGATCCGGCAGTCTATCCTGCAATCCGTCAATGTCAAGGCGCGCAAGATCCGCCTGCCCCTCAACCTGAAGGGCATCAGCTCCAAGGTCAGGGAAAAGCGCATTGAATTCCTGCAAAAGGAAGAGCGCGAACCTTCCATCGAGGAACTGGCGGAAGCCACAGGCCTGGAGGAAAAAGTCGTCAAAAAGAGCCTGGAGACCTATAAGATGTGCTCCTCTCTGGACGCCCCCCTCACCGCCGATGGCGACGCCTCCCTGACTACCGTGCTCGAAGACCATAGCATCGAAAAACCGGATTTTGAGCTCTCTGTAAGGGAATCTCAAAGGGAGGAAGTACAGGAGCTGCTGCGCTCGCTTTCTCCCCGGCAGGCGACGGTCATCTCCATGTACTACGGCATCGGCCGCAAACACCCCTCCTCGCTGAGCGATATCGGCGAGTACATCGGCGTGAGCCGCGAGCGGGTGCGGCAGATCAAAGACAAGGGCGTGCGCAAGCTGCGCCGGCGGGCCACGAGCCTAACGCCTAATTTTTCTAAATAATTCAAGTTGCAGATTATCTCCGGTGCATGAAGTTGCGGCCATACCTTGAGGCTTTCCCAGGTGTCATTAGTCAGTTTTTCAGGTTCGGGGAAGGATAAACTGCAACTTCTTACAGCCGCGCTGACTTATTCGCAACCTGGGTTGTCAGACTATAAATAAAAACTCAAATAAGCTGGCCATCGTCACGGTGGCCGGCTTATTTTTTTTATTAGCGTGCTGACTCTGACTGGAATGGCTTTGTAGTGCAAGAAGTACTTTTTTTCCATTTTTTTTTCACAGGGCTTGCTTAGAAAGCATAAAGTAATTATTATTGTAGCATAACTAGCCTAAGATACATTTAGCTCTCTTTTCTTTTAAGATAAACTTACACTACGACATAAGCATACCTATTCACGCTGTTAAGGTGCAGTTGTAGAATCAGTCTTTTTCTTCCTGTAACTCAGCTATACTTAACGCGATTTAATTTGAGAAAACCTCAAATTAACCGGTCAGTATATACTGATTCGAAATGAGTCTGGTAAAGTAATTTGTCATCGGTATTTTCCAGAAAAAAAATCAGTCACGGACGGGCTTACAGGTTTGTACAGATAGTGCACAGACTGGCTTTGTGTTGCATTTTGACTATTTATCTCATTGAATTGACAACTGGGATGCAGCTGTTTTATTACTGATTTTTAATCACTTAAAATCCATATTTTATGAAAAACAGGTTTTTACTTTTGATTAGCTCGTTTTTAGCTATTCTGTTGCTAATTAATTCATGCACAAAAAATGAGCTGGATAATAATATTAAAACGGATGTGCAGGACAATGTAGATTTAAGAAGTTTTCAGCAAGATGAAGTCATCGATGCAATGGCAAAGGCTGTTGCTTTAGCCCAAAAGGACTCCGATTTTAGGCGTTTTATTAGAACATACGCCTAACGAAGCATTGGATCTGAAAATACTATTCCCTTCTACTTGACCCGGGATAAAAGAATTGGAGGAGGTAATACTTTTGCATCAATCATTATTGAGCAGCTAGGTAATCTAGAAATTTCGGCTGCCCCGGATGATTTTTTTGAAATGGCCATCTATAATATCCCCAATTTGGCGATCACGGTTTATACAGGCTCAAATGGCCTAGATATAAATCGCTGGCACTACACTCACCCGATAAAAGTTGCAGCTATCCCTTCTTCTTTTTACAGTAGCGAAGAAGTTGTTGTTACTACATATGACGAGCAATTAAATATCTCATATGTGGATAATAAAAATGATCCCTCTTTTGCACTTCTGGCGGTGGAGGCCAACTCGCAACTGATCCCGATCAACAGGAGAACCTTAAAAACTCCTTCCGGACAAAGTTTTTCAGAGGCTATGATAGCCCCGAATACAGTTATTTGTGAACCCACCAATCAAATGATCAACAATGCAATTTTTTCTGCTAAGACTTCAGAAAACTTAATAGAAAACAGCAGGTTCGCTTTTTCTAACCCAAGATATAATTTTATTCTGGCCAGCGTAAACAATGCCTACATCGAGTATTCAACAAAGGATGCTAAAAATAATCAAATATTCCTTTGTCATATTCCCATGTTCAAATGGAGGTTTTTAGATTCTGAAGGAGGCCAACACGCAGACCCAATGTTTTATAGCTTTGTAGGCATTCATCCAAACGGAGGCGGCTCAAGGACTATCAGTTGGTCTTTATCAGGAAAATTTACCTTTGACTTAGGAGGAGGTGACAAAGCAGAGGTTACCAGATCTTTTTCTGTTTCTACTGTTAAAAAATTTGATGATGTTGATTTGGGTGGGGATGAAGTGGAATACTGTGATGCAGCTAATGGAGACGGCAAAATGTATTCAACTGGCGTACTCGATTTTTGGATGAAAGAAAGGGAGCCGGGAGATCCCTGATCCATGAAGACATCTTATCACTGCAACAATACTTATCAGCCGAGCGCTTCTTATTATCCTTTGTGGCAAGGACAAAGAAGCGCTCGGCCATAGCGTTAATAATTTATAATTAAACACCAGGCCATGTCTAAATACCAACTTAGCTTTCTAATCCTACTTCTGGTTACCAGCCTATTTTCCCAGGACCGGCAAAGCTTTTATTCCGGAGCAGGCTACGAGACCACTTTGGGGCTGGACCAATCCTTTTCCTTTATTATGCAGTATCAGCGCCAGATCGGGAAAAGCCGGTATCAATGGGCACTGAGAGGACAGTTATCCACGGAAGAACAATCTTTTCAGCATACTTATGTATCCAGCCATCCTGAAAAAGAATACCTCAATCTTTTACCCAAAGCGCGCTTTGCCCTTGCCGGGCAGATCGATGTGCCTTCTCTGGCCGAATCGGAATTTGAGATACTGCACGATTTTCTCCGGGTAGACCTTTCTACAAGTGCGCTGTTCGGCCGGGAATGGTTGATCGAAGATGTTTTTCTTTTCTCCGCATTCACCGGCCTGGGGCTCGTCTATATTTCTCAACAGGGCCTGGCTGCCGGTGGTGTGTATAATTTAACGGATGAACGCTTCCCTAATAAAGAGGTGGTGGGGCTTTTACCGGCTTACATGCGCGTCATTGAGGCCATCGTCCCTATTTCTCTGCGGCCGGGTGTTCTCATCGATGAGAAATATTTACTGGGTGTAGAAGGAAACCTGAACTTGATTTTGTCAGGAGGCGGCACGCTGTACCTCAACGCTATTTTCGGACTGAAATTCTGACGTTCTCAATCTTCTTCAGGCACAAACTCAAAGGTTATGCTACGCTATAAGCTCTTCTTTTACGCCCTCATTCTTACCGCAAGCCTGGGAGCGCAGGAATTTTCCCCACGCCTACAGGCCGGGTTGCACTATACCTATATGCAGCACAGCCAGATCAGCGGGGTATGCGCCAGTACCGGGTTGATACTGGGGACAAAAAAGCACGCTATAAACTTAGGTATGGAAGTGAATTTCGGACAGGGAAACCCCAATGTAGATATCAGCCGCCTGCGCAGGGTGGAGTCCAACCTAGAGTATAATGGCTACGTGCCTCCTTTTCAACCGCTTCCGGGCCGGTCGCTCACCCAGGAAGGAATGATCTCTTTTGAATCTTTCAAAACGGCAACTGCTGTTCAGGCATCGGCGAAGGCAGGTTATTTGTTTCGAGGCTGGGCCGGTAGATCCGTCTTTCAATTCGGAGGTGGATTTTACTACACTTACGTCAATCACCAGTATTTAGTGGAAACCATAGAGGGCCTTAAATTTACCTTTTTTGGAACTCCCTTTACCGCCGATTTCGCCATTCCTTTGGTAAACCGCTACCTGGCGCTCGGCCCTTACCTGTCTGCTGCCTGGCAAACTGGGAATGATAAGCGCATTCCATATGGGATAAAAGCCGCCTGGCAGCAGGGGTTTGAGGAGAATAGCTGGCTTACCGTCGGAGTATTTGTTGGCTTGCCATTTTGAGGATGGATAAAGAAATGATGCCTTACCGGCGATTTTTGAATAGGGCGGATACGGTTTGAAGGCCGATCACCCCTTTCGGCCTACGTGATACGGCACATTCTCATCCAGCAATAAGGCCTCCTGCAGTATCTCATGCAAAGCCTCCTCCGGAATGTCCTTGATCTGATAAAAAACAATACCACAAACCTGCTTGCGCCCCCGGGCCTCCAACAACCCCTGCTCGTTGCTAAACTCATTGCCGCGGGGAAGGCCAGGTCCACGCCGCCGTTTTTCACGGGATTAAAGTAACACACCCAGCTCTTGCGGTAGTAGAAGGGGAGGCTGTAGGCGATCTTCGGGCGGGCCTCCGGATAAGCGGTGATCAGCAGAGGTGCAGCTGCTCCATGAGCTCGCGCTGGGGGGATTCCTGGTCCAGGATATAAGCTTCAACAGGGTTCATAATTTTTCAAAACACTTCTCCGTTCTAATTGGTTACAGAGGAGAACGATCAAGAAGAGAAGAATTGCATGAAAAAGATACTGATATTTGGCTTTATCATCGGCCTCATCGCCTGTAATGCCTATAAGGAACTGCCCGCCACCCGGGTGGAAGACGACTGGAAAGTAAAAGAACTGCCCGCTTCCGAACAGCAGTTGGGCGGCGACCCGCAGGCCGG
>CAYVVK010000389.1:0-3796 GCA_964454855.1 uncultured Phaeodactylibacter sp.
GCACGGCGGGCGCATCGAGGTGCAGAGTGAGGAAGGTAAAGGCGCTACTTTTTTGGTGTCTTTGCCGATGGGAGAAGGTGTGCTGAAGAGGGGGGTGTTAATTGATGCAATGGATGCCGAAGCGCAGCGTAGGCCCGTATGGGCTATGGATCCTATTGATATGGAGCGCAGCGACATCCCGGCGGCTGCCGGGGTTGTGGACGCTATAGCAACTACAACGGCAGCCGGGCAGGTCAACCGGCCGGCATCGGAGGAGGTGATACTGGTGGTGGAAGACAAGGAGGAGGTACGCCGCTATATCGTCGAGCAACTGGCGGGGCAGTACCCGGTATTGGAAGCGGCCAACGGCCGCGAGGGCCTGGAAATAGCTACTCGCGAGGTGCCCAGCCTCATCCTCACCGATGTGATGATGCCGGAGATGGACGGCGCCGGGCTCTGCAAAAAATTGCGCGCTACGGAGGCTACCAGCCACATCCCTATCATCATGTTGGCCGCCAAGACGGAGCGGGAGAACAAACTGGAGGGCCTGGAAACCGGCGCCGATGACTACCTCACCAAGCCCTTCGATGCCGAAGAGCTGCGCCTTCGGGTGCACAAGCTGCTGGAACAACGCCGCCGCTGGCGCGAGCGTTTTAGCCGGGAGGTGAGTTTTAAACCCAAAGAGGTGGCCGTCACCTCCGTAGACGAAGCTTTCCTTAATAGGGTAGTGGAGGTGGTAGAGGCCAAGCTGGAAGACGAAACCTTCGGCCTGCCCCAACTGGCGGAAGCCGTAGGCCTGAGCCGGAGCCAGCTGCACCGCAAGCTCAAGGCCCTGAGCGATAAATCGCCCAGCCAGGTGATCAGGGAGATGCGGCTGCAGCGTGCCAAGGAGCTCCTGGAAAAGGGGGCGGGCAATGCCTCGGAGGTGGCCTTCATGTCGGGCTTTAACAGCCTGGCGTACTTTTCGAAGTGTTTTGAGGAGGCGTTTGGGGTTTCGCCTGGTGAGGTTTGAACGTTGGAACGTCAGAACGTTGGAACGTCAGAACGTTTGAACGTTTGAACGTTGGAACGTCGGGGGATCAATGGGAATTTGGGTATCTTGCCTTCTTAGCGGACGTCTAGACCCCTGGACCCCTGGACGTCTTGACCTCAAGATACCGGTAAAATTTCGCATATGAAACCCGTCATCGATTACTTTGCCACCCTCTCTCCGCCCATACAGGCCTTGCTGGCCACCCTCTTCACCTGGGGGGTTACGGCCCTGGGCGCTTCGCTGGTCTTCTTTTTCAAGCGCGTCAACCAGAAGGTGCTGGACGCCATGCTGGGCATGGCCGCCGGGGTGATGATCGCCGCCAGCTTCTGGTCGTTGCTCAAGCCGGCCATAGATATGAGTAAAGAGGTGAGCGATATGCCGGAATGGTTTCCGGCGGTTACCGGCTTCATCGCCGGCGCCCTCTTTCTGGCGGGCCTGGACAAGATACTGCCCCACCTGCACATCGGCCTCGATACCCGGGATGCAGAGGGCATTCCCACCTCCTGGCAACGTAGTATACTGCTGGTGCTGGCCATCACCCTGCACAACATTCCGGAGGGCCTGGCCATCGGCGTCTCTTTCGGGGCGGTGGTGCACGACCTGCCTTCCGCCACCCTGGGCGGCGCGGTAGCCCTGGCGCTGGGCATCGGCCTGCAGAATTTTCCGGAAGGGACTTCCGTATCCGTACCCCTGCGGCGCGAGGGCATGGGCCGCGGGCGGGCTTTTTTCTACGGCCAAATGTCCGGTTTTGTAGAACCTATATTCGGCGTACTCGGCGCTATCGCGGTGCTCAGCCTGCGGCCGGTGCTGCCCTACGCCCTGTCCTTCGCTGCCGGCGCCATGATCTTCGTAGTAGTGGAGGAACTCATCCCCGAAGCACAGCGCGCCGGGCATGATGATCTGGTGTCGCTCTCGGTGATCGGGGGGTTTAGTGTGATGATGGTTTTGGATGTGGCGCTGGGTTAAAAGTTTGAAAGTTGGAACGTTTGAAAGTTGGAACGTCAGGGCGTTTGAACGTTTGAAGCACAGGTAGTGCGAAAAAAAATAATGTGATCTTTATGGAATTTTGAGATTTCCGCGTCTATACTAATAGAACTAAATCTATTAGTTATGCCAAGGATAGATCATTTTGAAGAACTCCATTGCTGGCAGGAATCCAGAGTTCTGGCGCGGAAAATATTTTTGTATAGCCATGAGGGTAAGTTGGGCAAAGACTGGGATACGAAATCTCAGTTTAGAAGGGCTGCTTTGTCTATCATGAATAATATTGCTGAGGGATTCGAGCGATTTAGCAACAAGGAAAAAATAAGGTTTATGGAAATAGCCTTTACGTCCGGTAATGAAGTCAAAAGTATGCTATATCTGTTTGAAGATATTGGGTATCTCCCGGCGGCTCAAATTGCTGAATTAAAAGCCCACACCGAAAAAACTAAGGCTATGATACTGGGCTTGATCAAGTATTTAAAAGGGTGAGGTTAGAACGTTCAGACGTTCCAACCTTCTAACGTTTGAACGTTTATTCTACTATCGAAGGACAAATAAAATCCGGAATGATCCCCGTAGTCTGTATCAGCCGCTCGGCATTGTGGGCGCTGGTGTTGCCGCTGAGCACCAGGGTGGTCCTCAGGCCGAATTTGTTGCCGCCCAGGATGTCGGTATGCAGGGTGTCGCCCACCATGAGGATGTCGTCCTTGTCGAAGGTGCCGTACTGGTTGAGGTCGGTGAAGGCGTGCATGAACATCTGGGAGTCCGGCTTGCCGAAGTGGATGAACTCGCGGCCCAGCAAGCTTTCCACGATGCGGGCGATGCCGCCGGTGGCCAGGGAGACGTCATTCCTGGACACGGGGTAGAGCATGTCCGAATTGGCGACGATCACCGGCATGGTCTTGCGGCGCAGCAGATTGATGGTGGTGTTGATGTCATAGTTCCAGTCGAAGCCCTCATCGTCCATGAAGACAAAGGCGTCGATCTGGTCTGCGTCTTCCAGGTCGATATCGCGCACGGGAATGGAAGTGCAGCCCGAATCCAGGATGTAGCGGGCGGCGCTCTCCGTGCCCAGGTAGGCCACGTTGCCGCTTCTGATCTTGTGCTCCAGGAACTGCCGGGCCATCATGCCGGAGGTGATGATCTCCGGTTCCTCCAGGCCCTGCAGGCCCAGCTTTTTGAAGGCCATGGCCTGTTCGTGCTGGCTGCGGGAGGCGTCGTTGGTGAGCACCCGCAGGGCGATGCCCTGATGGCGGATGAAGTCGATGGTGCTCTGCACGCCTTCGATCAGGCCCTTGTGGTTCTTCAGTACGCCATAGGAATCGAGGAACACGGCCTTAAAGGGCTCCAGGATATTGGCAAATTTCGGTGCGTCCATAAGCTGAAAAACGTTAATGCCGGTTAAAGGTTGAGGGCTTCGAGCAGCCGCTCTTCGTCGAAATCCCGCTCAACGGAGGGAAAATAACTTTCGTAGGCCTCCTTCTGCAGTTTGGTGGCGAAGATCTCATGGAAAAAGTAGCGCCCGTCCTTAATGACGTAGTTCAGAATAAAAAAGCGATACACTTCCCGGAGGAAGCGGACTTCCGCCGCCTGCAGGGGATGTATCTGATGATAGGTTTTCAGGAAAAGGATAAAGCGTTCTTCCATCAGCGGGCCGATGTTGTAGCTGAACACCGTACGGTCGCCGATATCGGAAACGATGCGGCTGATGAAGTAGAAGTCCATCATGCGCGTGCTCATTCGAAACCAGTCGTAATCCCAGCGGGAGTAGAACTTGAAGTTGGGCGTCACGGAGAAGTT
>CAYVVK010000389.1:3806-6472 GCA_964454855.1 uncultured Phaeodactylibacter sp.
GCCGATGTTCCAGTCCACAAAGACCGGGATCTTGTCAAACTTGTTGGCGCCCAGCTCCTCCAGGTTTTTCAGAAACAGCCGGCACTGATGGCGGATGGCGGCCTCATGGGCGCGGTACTGGAAGCGCCCCTCCTCCGTATCCAGGATGTCCAGCAGGTGGTGAATGTCTACAGACAGCGTTTTCGAGGAAGGCGGCAGGGTATGGCGGATGGTGTGGCAGGCCTTGTGGAAGTGGGCAAACTGCTCGGCGAGTTTGACGATCTGTTCTTCGTTGAGCCGCTTCGGCAGGCGGTTCTTGATCTTGATGGGGCGGTAGAACACGATCCAGGCGTCGATGATGTCGTCCTGATGGCGGTAGACGTACAAGTGGTTGCCTTTCATCAGGGAGCGGGCGAGGAAGTGCTCGTAGGGGGCCGGCAGGTTGTTCGACAGGGCGTTGATGATGCTGTGGTCTTCCACGAAGTGCTCGTACTTGCCGAAATACGACAGTTTCCCGATGATGATGTTCTTGTCCTTAAACACGATGCGGTACACGTGGTTGGTGGATACCCTGGCGCTGATGTCGGTAATGCGGGCGATCTCGCGGCTGCTGTCGTAAGCCATCCAGGCCTCCCGGATGATGGCGGTAAAATCTATAAAGGCCATAGTTTAGGGTTGTGGGGGAAAGATAAGGATATTGCGGCGCTTCGCTGCCTGAAGAAGATCTAATTCTAATTTACAAAGGACAAATCCGAACGCAGTAGACACGAGCGAAGTGATTGATGGAATAAAACTGCACCCGGATACTGAAACGATGGTGTGGCTACCTTGTTTTGACGGAGGTAAAGGGTTATCTTTAAGCAAATTATTAAAATGGAATTAGACGAGATCAAAAAGCGGATCGTGGAAACTCTTTTGCCGTATAACCCTATCCGAATAGGAGTATTTGGTTCTTATGCCCGGGGAGAACAAAAAGTAGACAGTGATATCGATATCTTGGTAGAATTGCCGAATGATGCAACACTGCTGGACCTTGTAAGTGCAGAGCGGGCACTGGAAGAAAACCTGGGGATAGAAGTAGACCTGGTTTCAAAAGGTGGAATGGGGCATCCTTTGGTCACGAAAAGTATAGAAGAAGATCTAATCCTAATTTATGATGGAGAAGAGGAGCCCCAATTATTGCGGGGATGAGGGACAAACTGATCCACGCTTATTTTAAGGTTGATCTACGGTTGGTATGGAACACTGCAGTGGTAGTGATCCCCAGCCTGTTACCGAAGGTCAAGAAAATAATTGAGGAATAGCGTATTTGCCGTATTTGGCCGAGTTGTTTTGGCATCCTGCCGAAACGATGATTCAGTCCTTCTTTTCTGCCCTAAGGCTGCAGCTATCTTGGTTTGCCAGGCGCAAATATCTATATTTAGCGGCACGACAATGCATACATGAGCACCACCTTCTACAAAGCCCTCTGGCAACCATTACTTCACCCCGGCTGGAAAGCCGGCCTTGGCTTACTCCTGCTCTGGTCCGTTCCACGTTTTTTCATCGTGCTGAACGCCAGCCGCGACGGCAACTACCAGTGGGTGTCGCTGCTCTTCATCAGTATGTGGATCGCCCCCTATATTCTGCTCACCCGAGAAGGGGGGCGGGCCATGGGCATAAAAAAGCCGGAACGATACTACTGGCTGCCTATCGCTGCGTTGGCGGGCTTCCTGGCCTGCGCGCTGATGTTCGTGTTGGCCATTCCCTTATTTGGAAGAGGAGAAGAAAACTGGCTGGCCTACATCTCCCAAAGCTACACCAACCTGCCCGCCGAGCTTTCAGCCGATACCCGATTTACTTTTTTTCTGATCTTTTCCGCCATCGGCATTACCTTCAGCCCCATTGGGGAAGAGCTGTTCTACCGGGGGCTGATCCACGAGAATTTCCGCTTCAGCCTGAACCAGCGCTGGGCTTCCATCCTGGACAGC
Source organism: uncultured Phaeodactylibacter sp. (assembly GCA_964454855.1). GTDB lineage: Bacteria > Bacteroidota > Bacteroidia > Chitinophagales > Saprospiraceae > CAYVVK01. The sequence continues at coordinate 5,756 of CAYVVK010000389.1, forward strand.
CTGGCCTTTGCCCTGGTGCACCTGGCGCACTTTGGTATTGTCTATCAGAGTGACGGTTTTCGCTTTTTACTGCTGCCCGGCTTATACTGGATTTCCTGCCTCTTTCTGCTCTGCCTGTCCTTTTCCTGGTTCCGGCAGCGGGCGGGCTCCGTGCTGGGGGCCATTGTGGCGCATGCGGGCTTCAACCTGGGGATGAACTATTTCATCTTTTACCACCTGCTCACCAATAGTGGATGAGGGCTCCTCCGAACAACAATGCCAACAATCTGAACAATGGTAACAATCCCAACAATCCCCTCTAAAGCAACGTTCCACCCCTCAGCCACTCTGTATGCCAACAATAGAACAATTTAACAATGGTAACAATCCCCTCTAAAGGAATGCCCCACCCCTCAAGGATCCGAAGCATTCAAGGGCAGGCTACTCCGCCCCACACCACCGCACCGCCGCCTCCACCAGCATCTTCGCCAGTGTAACCACCGAATCGACCTCCACCCACTCCTCCGCCGAGTGCATGCCGGCGCCCGTGGGGCCCAGCACCACGCAGTCGATGTCCGCTTTGGCGAAGACCGCCGTATCCTCCCACCACTGATGGCCGATGATGCCGGGGGCTTTTTTGAGGGTATGGACGGCGCTTTCCACCACGGTATCTACAATGGGGGCATCACGGGCGATCTCCCAGGAATCGCGCCAGAGGACCGGCTCTACGGCGGCTTT
>CAYVVK010000390.1:0-6471 GCA_964454855.1 uncultured Phaeodactylibacter sp.
AACGGTAAACTGGTTGGTGCTGGGGTTGTAGATCATCGTGCCGATGATGTCGGCGGGAAGCAGGTCGGGGGTGAATTGAATGCGGCTAAACTCGGCATTAATGGCACTGGAGAGCGTTTTGATGGCCAGGGTTTTCGCCAGGCCCGGCAGCCCCTCCAGGAGCACGTGGCCGCGGCTGAGCAGCCCGAGCATCAGCCTTTCCAGCATGTTATTCTGCCCGACGATGACCTTGGCGGCTTCTGCCCGGAGCTTTTCAATAAAAGCACTTTCCGTGTAAATTTGTTGATTTAGTGCTTCGATGTCAGTTGATTGCATATTTTTCAGCGTTGCTTTTAGGGGGATTATAGGGGTTCCTTTGTCGGTTTTGTTGCAAACGCCCTTCGGCGGAGCACACAAATTTGCTAATTTTTTGAATATTAACACAATGGCGGCCAGGGGTATTACCCATTAGAAGCGCCATAAAAAGAAATTAACTCAACATTAACAAACATGCGAATAGTAAACCTGATTTTTTATCCGCTACTTCTCGCCAGTCTGGCCTTTCCTTTGCTTCTGCCCGGCCAGCAGCAGCACTCCAAAGAAGAGGCTGCCCGGCAATCCCGGGAGGCTATCCATAGGCTCCGGAACGGCACCCTCATCGTGCGCCTGCCTTCGCAGCGGGCCAAGATCGAGGCCCTGCAGGATATTATCCAAAATACCCCGGCGGACAATCCCCGGCGGAAACGGCTGGAGAAACTTCTGGAGCAGACACTGGCAGATAAACGCGAATTTGGAGAGAATATGATGAAGGCCTTTCAGGAAGCCTATGATTTTTCTGAAGTGCGGTTTATGTATGATACGGCTACCAGCAGCCTGGGTAGCGGCAAAAGGGACGTTTTTCTGGATGAGAACCTGGAAGTCCACCCCGGCCTCAGCCTGGATGAAACGCCTTATTTCATACTGGGCTTTGGGTCTACTTCTACCGCCAATGAACGATCCGATGGGGTAGAAGCCATGATCATCATGGATGAAGATCTTGAACCGCTGCAAAGCCCCTTCCCCTATTACGGGCGGCTGAACGATTTCGGGGCCTTCATCGGCAGTATCTTTCCGGCGCCCGGCCAGAAGGAGAAGGATGCCCTGCGCATAGTGGGCAAACTGAATGATAAGCTGGTAGGCTTTTATAATAAGGTGCAGCGGGAATAGAGGGCCGGCACATCAGCCTCCGGAAGTGTCTTTCCGTTCTTTGGCGGGCAGCAGGGGCTTGACCGGCAAGGAATCCTTTACGCTTTTGATCTCCGGCTTTTCGGGTTTGGACGGCTTTGGGGGCTTGCCCAGGGTATCGCGATTCTGGCGGGCTTCCACCAGCAATATGGAATCGGCTTGCTTGCTGGCTTCTTCCAGGGCATCTTCCCAGCAGCGCTGCATGCGTGCTTCGCGGTAATTGTTCAGCCTTTGGTTGACTTCCTCCTCGATCATGGCCTGCACGGCTTTCTGGTTGCGGTCATCTTCTTCGCAGGCGGTAAGCAGGAGCAGGAGAAGAATGGGGAAATATCTCATTGCTGTGGTTGTGCTTGCTCTTGTTCTCTTTGTATACGGGCCCGCAACAGGGCTTCTTCGCGCTTTCGCACCTCGATGATGGAATCCAGTGCCCGCGACACCATTTCATCGAAGCGGACCTCACAGATGCTGTCCATGACGGGCCGGAGGGTATCGATCTCCAGGTTGACCAGCGTATCAATACGGATGCGCTCACTGGTGGTCAGCCGGATGGGGGCTTCTTCCGGCCGCTCACAACTGCCCAGTATCAGTATGGCAAGGGCGGCAGCAGAGAGCAGCAGTTGGAAAACGGAACGGCCGGCATTACTCCTATTCATTGAAATCGATCACTTTTTTGCGTAGCTCGAAGTTCTTGCCGAGATACACTTTACGCACCATCTCATCGGCGGCAAGCTCTTCGGCAGTGCCGGCCTTGAGGATGCCCCCTTCAAACATGAGGTAGGCGCGGTCGGTGATGGAGAGGGTTTCCTGGACGTTGTGGTCGGTGATGAGGATGCCGATATTTTTCGTCCGGAGCTTGGCCACGATAGACTGAATGTCTTCCACCGCGATGGGGTCGATACCGGCAAAGGGCTCATCGAGCAGGATGAACTTTGGATTGGTGGCCAGCGCGCGGGCGATCTCGGTGCGGCGGCGCTCTCCGCCCGAGAGCGTATCACCGCGGCTTTTGCGCACTCTTTCCAGGCCGAACTCGCCGATGAGCTCCTCCAGGCGTTCGCGTTGTTCGGCTTTGCTGAGCGGCGTCATTTCCAGCACCGCCTTGATGTTGTCTTCTACGCTGAGCTTGCGAAATACGGAAGGCTCCTGAGGCAGGTAGCCGATGCCCCGCTGTGCCCGCTTATACATGGGCAGGTTCGTGATGTTGTCTCCTTCCAGGAATACTTCTCCCTCGTTAGGTTTAATAAAACCCACGACCATGTAGAAGGTCGTCGTCTTGCCTGCTCCGTTGGGGCCCAGCAGGCCGACGATCTCCCCCTGGTGGACGTGTAGGGAAACGCCGCGCACCACCTCACGGCGCCCGTAGACCTTCACCAGGTTTTCACTTCTCAGCCGCATTTGCTGTTTATCTTCAAAATTGTCCATTATCAGTCTATGTATTCTACTTTACGTAAAAAGCGGAAGCCGGCGGATAGTTCAAAGGTCAGGTTGCGAATGCGGCGTTCCGGGATGACGGTGATGCTGCTGGTGCTTCCCCGGCAGAGGCTGGAATTGTTGATCTCCACCCTGGGCGACTCGTACTGCAGCGAGAAATCAGGGTTGACGCTGAACTCGATCATGGCCCCTATCAGTTCGGCGAATTCAAACTCTATACCGCCGCCCAGCGTAATGCCGTAGTTGAAGTTTCGAATGGCGAAATCATCATCGGCGGGATAGATGGGGCAGGCCATGTTGATCCTGTCGTATTCCGACAAGTTGGTGCTCAGCGTATAATCTCCTCTTATGCCGAGCAGGTAGTAGGCTTTGGAACTCACCCCCATATCGAATTTCTGCTTGGCGCCCAGCACCAGGGAGAGGTTGCGGAAGATGAACTCCTGAGTGGGTGCGCTGAAGACATCCCCGTTGAAGGTAAAGGCCAGGCGGTTGCGGATGGCGCTTCCCTTGAGGTGGTAGCCGAGTTGGGCCAGCAGGGCAAATTCGTTGTCCTCCGGCAACGACTCTATGAATACCGCGCCGTGGTATTTAAAGAGGGGGTCCTGCTGAAAGGACTCCCATTCCTGTACCCCCAGCGTCAGCCCTCCTTTAACGCCAAAGACAGAACCCTGGCTCCAGCCAAAGTTAAGGGCAGCCAGTAGTATCGCGATAGAAAGTATAATTCTCTGCATATGCGGTTTGGTTTTACCACAAAAGTGGCACTTTTTACGTAAAAAGCCCCACTTTTACTTTATTTAACCCGCAACCGCTGGCCTATATTGATGATATTTGAAGTCAGGTTGTTCAGCCTTTTAATGGCCTCCACCGTAGTGTCGTAACGGCGGGAAATGCTGTAAAGCGTGTCTCCCCGCTGTACAGTATGGTGTACGGTTGCAGGCTGGGTAGGTTCCTCTTCCAGTTCTAACTCATCGCCGAAACCTTCATCAGGGGTGACATTCTCTTCTTCATCGATCACAAGAGGTGGCACCCTGGGAGTAGGGTCCTCCACCACCGGGGGGGCGGGTTCTGGCTCATCCAGGCTTATCTCACCTTCGAAATCCACCTCCCCGTCCTCATCTTCGTCGATAGGCTCCCGCGCCTCCGGGGGGATGGCTGTTTCTTCCTGGCGGGCTTCGCTGCTCAGTTTTGGCTGTGTGTTCACCTTACATCCGCGGATCTTCACCCTCTGCCCTTTTGCCGGCTGGGCATTTGTGGGAATTCGATTGCGCTCGTACAGGCGGTCGAGTTGAATGCCGTACATCTGGGCGATATCGTACATGCTTTCCCCTTCCTGGACATAGTGCCATTTGCGCTTACCGCGAAAACTCCGGCGCTTTTTCTGCAGATATACCACGGTGCCTTCCTGCAACTTTTGATCGCGGCCGGCAAGCTTCTCGTTGTATTTCAGGATATCGTTGATGCTGGCTCCTGCCCGCAGAGCAATATCAGCAGGCGTCTCTTCGCTCTTAGCCAATGCATACCGAACATCATTATTTTCAAATACCAGGCCCGGGCTCACCCCAATATCTCCTCCTTCCTCAATGACACCATCTTCTCCTGCGATGATCTCTACAGAGCTCAGCTGGTCGTACCGGTGGAGTTCGTAGCGCTCAATAATATCGATGAGCTTACGGGAATAAGTAGCACTGGTGGCATAACCGGCGCGGCGCAGGCCTTCTGCCCATGCCCTGTAATCGGTGGGGTCAATGCGGAAGAGAAAGCCATAGCGGAATTGCTTCTTCGGGTCGCGCAGGAATTCAGAATGGGCAATGAAGCTGGCTTCGGGGTTCCTGTAAGAACGGAAGCAGGATTCCACCAATTGGCCCTTTTCATTGTAATCGTCGTCTTTTTTATGGAAGGTCTTTCCATTCCAGTCGTTTCCGCATTTGATGCCAAAGTGGTTGTTGGCGCGGCGGGCGAGCAGGCTTTCGCCGGCGTTCGATTCCAGGATGGCCTGTGCCAGCTTGATGCTGGCGGGGATGCCTGCTCTTTCCCTTTCGCGTATGGCAATCTCTTTGTAACGGTCGACGTACTGCAGCCGGCTGTCGCTTTGAGCAGCGGCGACGCTGGTTGCCAGGCAGATGAACAGTAGAAAGTTTACAGTTTTTGAGAGCATGGTGTATCAGATTTAGGGGGTTTTGTTCCTTTAACGTCCTTTTCCCGGCTCATGATTACAAAGCCGGAAGAGATTATCATTTTTTTAACAGAACACCGCGCTACAACAACTCGCCTATGCGCTGTTTCTCCAGGGCCAGCTGCCCGAGGCGCCCGAAGTAACGTACGGCCTCGATGAGGTTGGCAAATCGCTCATCCCGGGTATGCCCTTTCTTGTAGCGGGCATAGATCTGCTGAACGATCACGCCTACTTTGAAGGTTCCATATACATAGTAGAACAAAATATCATCCAGCTGGCGGCCGCTTTGTTCGGCATAGCGCTCCACCAGCTGCATGCGTGAGAGGTTGCCGGGCAGCCAGCTCAGGTAATTGGCGGCCAGAGGCATGGCCTGGGCTTCCTTGAGCTCCGTCCAGTAAGCGAGGGAAGTGCCCAGGTCCATAAGCGGGTCGCCCACGGTGGCCATTTCCCAGTCGAGCACGGCGATCACCTGGCTCAGGTTTTCGGGGTGCAGGACGAGGTTGTCGTACTTGTAATCGTTGTGGATGAGGCCGGCGGGGCCGTCTTCCGGCTGCTTGTTTTTCATCCATTCCGCCAGTTCGTCCATGGCGGGCACTTTGTCGGTCTCGGCCTTATAATAGCGTTTTACCCAGCCCTCTACCTGCCTGCCAATGTAGCCTTTCGGCTTTCCCAGGCAGGCGAGGCCGGTGGCTTCTATGTCGATCTTGTGTAAGGTAACGAGATTGTCAACAGCCGCTTCGGAAATGGCGCGCATCAGAGGGGCATCCAGAGCGATCTTTTTTTGTATTCCCCCTCTCAGGATGACGCCCTTTACTCTTTCCATGATGTAGAAGGGTGCGCCTATTACGGACGCCTCATCGCAGTACAGCACGGGCCGGGGTATTTTATCGTACACGCCTTCCAGCAAGGAGAGCACCCGGTACTCGCGGCTCATGTCGTGCGCTGATTTAATATTAGCGCCAAAAGGTGGCCGGCGCAGCACGAAATCTCCCCTGCCGGTTTCCAGCAGGTAGGTCAGGTTGGAATAGCCGCCGGGGAATTGCCGGATGGCTTTCAGGCTGCTGAAGCCTTCCCGGTGCTCCCTGAGATATTGTTCCAGTTTGTCCCTGTGCAGTTCTTCTCCTTTTCGGATATCGGTGGCTTGGTCGAGCATAATTCGGGCCAGGGCTTTGTGGGTTAAGGAATTGTAATTATATAGAGTGGTAATATAGCCAAAGTTGTTCAAACCTGAAGGAATGAAAAATAGTGAAGAGTTGCGACATATGCTCCGGCGGATAGATGGAAAGGGCTATAAGGCCTACAAGGATCTTCGGGGGCAATATGCCTTCGAGCGTTTTGACTTGTCGATAGATTATGTTCAGGGCGACCCTTTTGCCACGCCCAGCCAGCTGCGGGTGCGGGTGAAGAACGAGTTTCCGGAATGGGCCTATCAGAACCACAGCCGGGAAATAGCCCTGCGTGACTTCCTGGCCCGGCAGTTCGCCCGCTGCATCCGGCGCTTCGCCAAAGGCGATCGCGGCAGCGGGAAAAGCGGGGCCGTCTTTATCGACGAGCCGGGGCAGGAGATCCTCGAGCGCACGGCCGTACTGCTGGCCGGCGATCAGCTGGAAGTGCGCTTTCAGGTGGGCCTGCCGGCCTTCGGCCGTCGCATCGCCGGGCAGCAGGCG
>CAYVVK010000391.1:0-6468 GCA_964454855.1 uncultured Phaeodactylibacter sp.
CCCCAGTCTCCCAGTCTCCCAGTCTCCCCGTCTCCAGTTGGCAGTTTCCAGTAGGCAGTTCGCAGTCCCCCAGTCTCCCCTGTACTGGCCCCCTAAATAACCGGACTGGATTACAGAACAAAAACTGTAATTTTAGTCATGGGAAGACGCAAATGGACCAAAGAAGAGAAGCTGGCTATCATCCAGGAAGCCGAGCAGGAAGGGGTTGAATTGACCCTACGCAAGCATGGGATATATTCTTCGACGTACTACAATTGGTGCAAGAAACTGCGGCTGGAAGGGGCCGATAGCCTGGGGGCACAGGAGCGGCGGAAGAAGGATGGCCACTACATTCGCCAATTGGAAGATGAAGTATCCTTGCTGAAAACATTGCTGGCCGAGCGGGAAATGGAGCTGGCCCTGAAAGACGAGCTGCTAAAAAAGAAGTATCCCTGGGCGAGAAAAAAGCCATAGTGCGCCGCTACGCGGCCCAGGGGATGAAACGGGACAAAGCCTTGTCCATCTGCGGCATAAGCAAGCACCAGTACTATCACCAGCCCATGGGAGGCAAGCCAGGCCGGCGGCCGAGCCAGCACACCCTGTGGGGTTGTGGGGCTAAACAACGGCAAGTGCCCAATGAAGAAGTGGTAGCCCATATTCGAGAGTTGTTTGACAACCCATTGGTGGACTACGGCTATCACCGCATGACAGGCGAGCTGACGCTGGCTGGGTTTTACATTAACCATAAGAAAGTATACCGCCTGATGAAACATGCCCGCTTGTTGCAGCCCAAGCGCGAGGCGGTGTCCAAGGATTATGTCAAATACCGTGTTATTTGCCCGCAAGGCCCTTTGCGGCTCATGGAAATGGACATCAAGGTGTTTTGGATAGCGGGCTCGGGCCGCTACGCCTATGTGCTGACGGCCCTGGACGTGTTCACCCGCGTGGTGTTACACTGGGAGGTGGGCTTTCAGATGAAACAACAACAGGTCCAGGGCGCCTGGGTGGAAGTCATCGAAAACCACTTGCAGCCGGCAGGGGCTTTGGCATGGGAAACGCACATAGAAGTGCGCAGTGACAACGGCCCGCAGTTTTGCGCCCAAAAGCTGCGCCAGTTTTTTAAAGATAACTACCTGGTGCAGGCTTTCACGCACCCGTACACGCCGCAGGAGAACGGCCACATAGAATCCTTCCATGCCATTGTGAGCCGGGCTGTGGAAGGGCAACATTTCGAAGGTTTGCCGCAACTTCGCCAATGGTTGGAAATTTTTTACGACTTTTACAACTACCACCGCATCCACGGCAGCACGGTAAAGTTGCCGCCCATGACTTTTGCGCAGCAGTGGGAACTGGGTAATATCGAGCGAGAAGTGGTGGATGAAAAAAGCAGAAAAGTGCGGTTCTCCCTTAAGATACCACGGCAGGAAGTGCGTAAAGTATCTGCACAGGGCAAGGCCCGTCTCGGTGTTGAACCTGCGGATAATGGGAGCCGGAGGTATGTTTCGTCTCTGGAATTGGAGGGGCTCGATGCCCCTGCAATTCCAAAAAATACACAACCGGGCGGGCCTGCCTTTTCACCAGGCAAGCCCACCGCGGATGTTCAACCTGCGGCATAAAGGTCGCCGTCGGCCGTTTCGTCTCGTTGCAAAGATACGGCCAAAAGTGCCTATTCCTTTTAACCTTCTGTACGAAAGTCCGATTAATAGGGGGCCAGACCACCCAGTCTCCCCGTCTCCCAGTCTCCAGTTGGCAGTTTCCAGTTGGCAGTTTCCAGTCCCCCAGTCTCCCCGTCTCCCAGTCTCCAGTTGGCAGTTTCCAGTAGGCAGTGAGCAGTCTCCCCGTCTCCCAGTCTCCCCGTCTCCCAGTCTCCAGTTGGCAGTTTCCAGTAGGCAGTGAGCAGTCCCCCAGTCTCCCCGTCTCCCCGTCTCCCCGTCTCCAGTAGGCAGTTGGCAGTCTCCCAGTCACCCCGTCTCCCAGTCTCCCAGTCTCCCAGTCTCCCAGTCCCCCCGTCTCCAAGTCCCCAAGTCCCCAAGTCTCCAAGTCTCCCAGTCCCCGGTAAGCACTGCCCTAACTTTCTTCCTGCTTCAAGAGGTTGAGCAGGTATTCGCCGTATCCGCTCTTGAGGAATTTCTGAGCCTGGCGCTCCAGCTGTTCGGCATCGATGAACCCCATTTCGTAGGCCACCTCTTCGATGCAACCGATCTTGAGCCCCTGCCGGTCTTCAATGACCTCGATGAACTGGCCGGCCTGCATCAGCGATTTATGGGTGCCGGTGTCCAGCCAGGCGACCCCCCGGCCGAGGACGGCCACTTTCAGCTGGCCCGCTTGGAGGTAGTGTTTGTTGACGTCTGTGATCTCATATTCACCGCGCGCGCTGGGTTTCAGGCTCTTGGCAATTTCCACCACCTGCTTATCGTAAAAGTAGAGCCCGGGTACGGCATAGTTGGATTTGGGCTTTTGAGGTTTTTCCTCGATGGATAAGGCATTGAAGTTTTCGTCAAATTCCACAACCCCGTAGCGCTGAGGGTCGGCCACCCAATAAGCAAATACGATGCCTCCCCGGGGGTCGACGCAGCCCTGCAGCATCTCATTGAGCCCCGCCCCATAGAAAATATTATCCCCCAGGATGAGTGCCGCCGGCTCATTGCCGATGAAGGATTCTCCGAGAACGAAGGCCTGCGCCAGGCCCTTGGGCTCAGGCTGGGCCGTATAGGAGAAATTACAGCCAATCTGGCTGCCATCTCCCAGCAGGTATTCAAACTTGGGAAGGTCATGTGGAGTAGAAATGATGAGGATGTCCCGGATACCCGCCGACAACAGGGTGGACAAAGGGTAGTAGATCATGGGCTTATCGTAGACCGGCATGAGCTGCTTGCTTACCGCCAGGGTGAGCGGATACAAACGAGTACCCAGGCCGCCGGCCAGAATGATTCCCTTCATGATATTCATTTTAAGTCCGAAAAAATGATTCCACGGCAGTGGGCTCAGGATTGCATGGCGAGGTCCTGGAAGATCCTGCGGATGCGGAGCACCAGTTCCACCGGCTTAAAAGGTTTGGTGACAAAGTCGTCGGCGCCCCGTTGCATGGCCTCGAGAATGGCCTCCTCGTTCTCCAGGGGAGCGATGATGATGATCGGGGTGTCCAGCCCGTGCTCCTCCCGGACCAGGCTGATCAATTCCATTCCTGAAATTATAGGCACATCGATATCGGTCACGATGAGGTCTGGCTTTTCCTTTTCTATAATTTCTTTGGCTTTCTGGCCATCAGGCACCAGGAACAGCTCGTAACCTTGTTTTTGCAGGCGAAATTTCAGAGCGGTCAGCAGGATCTCTTCGTCTTCGCAGATGAGAATTTTCTTCAGCTTTGTCATAAGTGTATTAAAGGATGCCTCTCAAAAGGCTTAAAGATAAAAAAATATTGACTAATCAGCCTTCCGCAATTCCCGGCGAAGTTCTTTCAGCACCAGGGGCATGATCCGCTCCATTTGTCTGGCCGGCACCTCCAGCGCCGGCCTTTTCTTTTTCTCCTGCAGGCTTCGCTCCATAGAACGATTGGCATTGGTGAGTGTGGGGTTGCCTACGAAAGGAAGCGTGGTTTTCAGGTGGTGGCAAAACTGCCGCAGCGCGCCCCAGTTTTCCTGCTCAAGGAGCCGCCGTATAGTGGGCAGGACAGTCTCCAGCTCGCGGGCCAGCATCTGCAGCAATTCCCGGCGCGTATCGGGATCTCCTCCTGACATGGTATCCAGGTAATCGAGCTTGAGGTATTGATAGGCCATCGGAATTTGGGTTTTCAGGTGTTGGGGGCCGGTTTTCAGGGATTGGGGGCAGCAGAAGGTGTTCTCTGAAAACGGGTTGCCGAAATAAATTAATGCATTATCCGGAGCTCATTTTTTAAGATAATATTCTATTTTCTGAAAAAGCTGTTCCGGCTCGAAGGGCTTGAGCACGTAATCGTCCATTCCCCGGCGCCTGAATTCTTCATTCAGGGCAATATGGGCATGGGCAGTCATGGCCAGGATAGGCGTCTCACAGGCCGGCGGCGGCATGTGCTGCCGGATGTACTCCGTAGTGGAAAAGCCGTCGCGCACCGGCATCTGAACGTCCATCAAAATGATATCTACAGGCTCGCGCTGCAGTATCTGCAGGGCCTGTTCTCCGTTCTCGGCAGTGAGGATATCGATCCTGGCCCATTTTCGTTCCAGGGCTTTCCGGGCTACCAGGCGGTTGAGCTGATGGTCTTCTACGAGCAGCAGCCGGAAGGCCATATCTGAAGGAATGAGGCTCAGGCCCTTCTTGGCCGGCTCCGAAACCTGTTGCTGTTCCTGCTTTTCAAACCAGAGGGTGAAGAAAAACCTGGACCCTTTACCCACCTGGCTTTCCACCCAGACCTTCCCTCCCTGCCCTTCCACCAGGCTCTTGGCGATGGGCAGGCCCAGGCCGGTGCCTTCATAGAGCCGTTCCCGTTTGGGAATACGCGAAAAGGCCTCAAAGATCGCGTTCAGATCGTCTTTCTCTATCCCTATGCCGGTATCTTCCACCAGAAATTCCAGGTGGGCGCGGCCGGGAGTTTCCTCCAGGAGCCGCACGCTGAGCCGGACATGCCCTTCGTCGGTAAATTTCAGGGCATTGCCCACGATATTGTATAGTATCTGGTTGAGTTGCTGTACGTCTCCCTGCAACTGCAGGGGCACATCGGCCGATGTTTCCAGCCGGAAGGCCAGCCCCTTTTCCAGCGTTTTGTATTTCATGACGCTGGCCAGCTTATCAAAAAGCTCCTGCAGGTGGAAGCGCTCTGAGCGAAAGGCCAGCTTATTGTTGTTGATGGCCGACATCTGAAGGATGTCATTGATGATGCCCAGCAGGACTTCCGAAGATTGCCGGATGGCCTGCAGGTAGCTGTCCTGTTCGGAGTTCAGGGGAGTTTGCTCCAGCAGGCTGGCCATGCCGAGTATGGCATTCATGGGCGTGCGCATTTCATGGCTGATGCTGGCGATGAACTGTTCGCGCACCCTGGCGGTATGCTGCGCCAGGTCGCGGGCTTTTTTCAATTCCTGAGCTTGTTTGCGCTCCGTGATGTCCTGCACGATCCCGTTGAAACAGTTGTCGCCATTGCTCAGCCGTATGGCTGTACACACCAGTGCCAGGTAGCGCCGCCCGCCATCCGGCCGTTCTATCCAGGTATCCTTCTGGGCCTTCCCCTCCCGCTGCGCCTCCTGCTGGATCTTCATGAAGAGATAAAACGGGCAATCCGGCCGCATCAGTTCCTCACAGGTGAAAGGTTGATGAATATTCTGGCCAAAGATGCGGTACACCTCTTCGGAGGCCAAAAAATAATGGTTATGGGGGTTGCACTCCCAATGCCCGATGCGGGCCAATCGCTGTGTCTCTTCCAGGCGCTTGAGGACGTTGTTCCGGGCGATGGAGTATCGTAGGGCCTTGCCGAGCTGTTCGTCACCGAAGGCGCCTTTTACCAGGAAATCCTGGGCGCCGGCCTTTACCGCCAGAATGCCAAGTTCCTTATCGTCCCGCCCGGTGAGCACAATGATATTGAGGTTGGGAAAGCGAGGCGCCAGCCTGCTCAGCGTGTCAAAGCCCTGGCTGTCGGGAAGGCTGAGGTCCAGCAGTACAGCAGCGAAACGCTCGCCCCGGATAAGTAATTCGATCCCTTCCCGTAGCGTCTTGCGGTGAGTAATCGAACAATGAAGGTGCCCGGATTCGGAAAGCAGGGCCTCCACCAGGCGGGCGTAGGCGGGGTCATCTTCGATCAGTAATATGCGGTGGGGAGTCTCCGAACGGGAAATATGCTCTATCATGGCATGGGTTAGGCTTGCCTGGGAATAAAAATAAAATTAGCCCCCAGGTCACTAAGCACCAGCAGGCAAAGGTGCTGGCGGGGGTCTTTATAAACCGTGCGGAAATTGTCCACCCGGCTCATCTCCACCACCTTCTTGGTAGCCAGTTCCTCCAGCGTAGTCACATTGATGGACCACTCGGGCCCGTCCTCGCTTTTCTGCACGAGAGGAATGCCAATATCCATCTGGTACTGATGCAATACGAAAATCGGATAAGAGGAAACATCCTGGTCGAGAATCGCGTCCGCCGCTTTTCCCATCATCTCCCGGAAGGGCTTCATCTCTTCCTCCAGTTGCTGATAGCGGGCTCGGGCAAAATTTTCATTCATAGTCCTGGCTTTGGGTGAACCACTGTAATATAACTGTCTTTTCGGACAAATGCTGCCCCTTTTTCACCCCTTCAGTTCCAAAAGCGCAACGTTCTCGATGTGATGGGTGTGGGGGAACATATCTACGGGCCGGGCTTTCCGCAGACGGTATTTTTCGCTGAGCAGCTGCAGGTCGCGCGCCTGAGTGGCGGGGTTACAGCTTACGTAAACGATGCGGGGCGCCTGCAGCTGCAGCAGCATCTGCACCACCTTGGGATGCATGCCCGCCCGGGGCGGGTCGGTGACGAGCAGGCCCGGCCGGCCGTGCT
>CAYVVK010000392.1:0-6467 GCA_964454855.1 uncultured Phaeodactylibacter sp.
GGCTTTGCGCTCCATTTCCGGATCCACGGAGACGCCTTCCACCAAAGCGGTGCGCACCTGCTGGTCGTAATTGTCGAGGCCGTACTGTTTCATGGCCTTTTGCAGGGCCCGGGAAGAAAAAGCGCCGGCCTTATCCAGCCCGTCGACCCAGCGGGCGGAATTGGCCGAGTACTTGAAATACATCTGCTTGTCATCGTGGGGGGCCTCTTCTTTGATGCGAAGCAGCGGCACGATCGCCTCTTTCATAAAATCGCTCCAGTTGTCGATGCGCACGCCCTGTTCGGCTTTGCTGAGGCCCACGGCCAGGGAAAGGCCGGCGGGCACGCCTTCGGTCAGCGCCTGGCTGATGGCCATTTCGGAGAAGCGGCGCAGGAAGTCATCGGCAGATGGCGTGCTGCGGGAGGAGGAGGCGTGCTGCGGGCGCTCGCTGCTGTAGCTCTCGTAAGAAGCCGGCGGGCGGTATTGCTCCTGCTTGTGGCGGTAGGGGCTATCGGGCCCAATGGATACCACATCGCCGGAGCGGCTTTCGCGCTCTTCGAAAGTACCGTCGAGGGTGTATACTTCTTCTGAAGATGCCCGCTCCCCTTTCAGGCTGATCTCTACGCCGGCCTTGTCAAGGGCGCCAACAACTAAAATAACTGCGGAAATAAAACCGAGGATGCTCAGGAGGCCAAAACCGCCTCTTGGGTTAGATCTGTAGTAATTGTTCTTCATAACAATAGGATTATTGATTTGCCAATATGAAATTAATGATAATGCGTCGCTATCTAAGATAAGGAAGAATTGTAAGTGTTTGGTTATTAGTGGTTGGCAATGTTGGAAAGGGGGATTTTTAAAGGGGAACGGTGGGGTTTTTTATAGACCGTCTTGTAAGATAAGCCTTTTTGGCCGATAAGAAAAGGCCGGAAATCCTTCATCACCCCTCACTGCGCCGCCCGAACCAGATCATAATCAAACCGCCAGAGCTCATAGGTATCGATCAGGTAGGCGATCTTTTTATGGTAGGTGGGGCTGGTGGCGTAGCCCGCCATCTTCAGGCCGGCGGCGCAGGCGGCGTAGTAGGGCAGGGTCGTTTTACCGTTGAAAAACTCATCGGGGGCGATGCCGGAGGCCTCGTAGAAGGTGCGGGCCGCTTTGGTGATGTCACAACGGCTGCCTACCGGAAATTCCTCCCAGATCCAGCTGTAGCAGCCCTTGTTGCCGGGCTGGCAGGGGCGGGTGAGCAGGTGGGTATGGCGCAGGAAGCTGTCCCCTACGGTGCGGTAGCTTTCGAAGCGGTCGTAGGAGTGGTCATCGTGAAAGTTGAAAACGCCGATGGCGGGGGCGGTAAAGATGAAGTCCTCATCGCGCAGCTCCCGGTACTGTTTGCTACGCACCTTTTCGCGGGCGCGGCCGCTGAGGCGGGCCTTGATGCCGAACTGGTTGTTGCTGTTGCGCGCCAGGCTGGAACGCCCGGCATTGGATTCCAACAAGGCCTGCGCCAGCTTGATGCTGGCGGGCATAGTGCATCTCGTACAAGGCCATATCCTTATGCTGCTCGATATATTCCACAAACTGCCGGGCGGCGCGCAGCTTGCCTTTGGAAAAGCCTTTTTCTTCCAGCTTCCTGAGGACTTCATCGCCACTCCAGCTGGTTTGTACGGACAGGCCTGCGCCGGAACGGCGCCCCCCCTTGTCTTCCCGGAAAGCCGAAGAGACATCCAGGCTGTAAAAGCGCTGAATGGATTCGCCCGACAGCCCGCCGATCTTGTTCAGCCCTGCCCAGTAAGTGTCCGTCAGCTCTTGCACAATGGGCAATTGCGTGGCCACCTCCTCCCATCTCTTCTGGTAGATGTACAGGCCAGCCACCACCATCAGCAGGAAGAACAGGCTGGTGAAAAAGGTGCGCCCATAGGATGATGTCGATACGGCCCTCTCCATAGGCCCAAATATACAAGTTTCCCCATTCTTTCGTTAAGGCCGGAAATTCCATTACCATATAAAGTTAAAATGTATTACTTTTACCGCGCCCGAAATCGTAATCTCCTATTAGTCTGAAACTTTTACTTATACTCTTCTGCTAATATCCCTGCAGTTTTTCTTCCGGGGCGGCCTATCGTAAAAAACAGACAGCTGCACGGCCGGGCGCCATAGCAACTTATTTTACTTATATGAATTTGGGCAATCAGTAAATGCTCAACACAGGACTGAGATGAACGGATGGAATGCAGCCTATTTTACCGCAGCCCCCCTACGCCATGCCGGCTCCGTAAAAGGCCTTTGGACACTTCTCCTATTCCTTACTCTGGGAAGCCTTCAGGCTCAATCGGTATGGGTGCTGGAAGACTGCGCACAGGCTTACATAGACCCCCAGGATGAGATCGGCAATACGGAACCGGGCCGCGACACCCTGCGCTATACTACTACTTTCGAAACAGATACCCTGCTTCGTGCTTATTATATTGACATCAACGCCTTCGGTGGGCAGCAGGCCGACCGCGCCCGCGTGTACGCGCTGATGCCCGACGGCAGCAGGAAACTACTCGGTGGCATGGCCTTCGGCAATTGTATAGATTGCCTGGAAGGCTTCGCCCTGGTACAGGGCGATTCCATTCTGGTGCAGGGGGTCACAGACCGCAACATCATGGACCTCTGGATACAATCGCAGGGGCAGCCTCCCTTCGAACTCACCGGCAACCTGCAGACCCTCTCCGGGGTGGGGCGCCTGAGCGGCACCGTGCCTTTCTGCGCCACCGGCCTGCAGGTAGACTTTGTGGTTTACAGCAACCCCTCGAGTACGTCCACGGAATTTTCCACCTACATACACTGCCCCGTGCCCGTCGCGCCCTGTACCATCAGCAAGGAAGTGAACGTGGATTGCCAGCAGGACAGCATCTCCCTGCGGGCTCTGCTTCCGGCAGGCTGTTTTTCGGGGCCGGTAGCCGTGCGCTGGTCCAATGACAGGGGCTGGTCGGCCGAAGGGGCTGAGGCCCGGCTCCCTCTCTCTGGCAACGAGGGCATGTACTACCTCTCGGTTTCCGACGATTGCTGCACCTACCTCGATTCCGTGCTCATCGAGAACCCCGACTTTGCCGATGCCGGCCCCGACCAGCTGGTTTGCCGGGGCACGGCCCTCAGCCTGGCGGGCAGCGGGGGCTCCGGCCATTTCTGGGAAGGGCCGCAGGGCATGGCATTCAACGACTCCCTGCTCTTCCTGCCGGAGGTACAGGCAGCCGACGATGGCCCCTACATCCTGCACGCCTTCAATGAGGAGGGCTGCGAAGATACCGATACCCTGCAGCTCACCGTCAACATACCGCCCGATCCCGAGATATCCTTTACGGAAGTGTGCCTGGGTGAAACCCTGGAATTTCAGGTGGGGAACGACAGTGTGTATACACAAATTAGCTGGCTGGGGCCCGATGGCAGCCCGCTAAATGGCAATGCCGTTCCGAATTTTCAATTATCTGACATCGGGCAGTACACCTTCTCCGCCCGGGACTCCCTGGAATGCGAGGTGCAGGAAAGCGTACCCGTTTCCGGCTTCGAACCCCCGGAAGTGGAGACGGTGATTGAAGACAATTGCGACAGCACGCGCGTGTACCTCATCCCCGACACCTACCAGTACCAGTGGGAAACGGGAGAAACGGGCCCCAACATCGCCACCGCCACCGGCGGCAACTTCCAGCTGACGATCACCGACAGCCAGGGTTGCCGCTCCGTCCTGCAGCTCAATGTACCGCCACCCGACGGGCCGGATGTGGAGCTGGAGCTGGAACAGCCGCTTTGTCCCAATGATTACGGCGCCATCCGCTTCCGGCCCGCCAATCCGGACGAACCACTCATCTATTCCATCGACGGAGGAGAAACCTACAGCCTCTCCCCCAGGTTCGACAAGTTGCTGCCGGGCGTGTACCCGCTGGCCGTGCAGGACGGGCTGGGTTGTATTCAGCAATCTACCGTCACTCTGGCCGCTCCGGATACGCTGGCCGTCAACCTGAACATCGAGGAGCTGAAAGTACGGCCCACCACGCCCGTTACACTGATCGCTCAAACCATCGGCAATGTGGAGCGTTTTCAGTGGCTGCCCAAAGAGATTGATACGGAGCGCAGCATCAGCAGTTTTACGGCCATGCGCGATATGGACGTGCGCATCATCGTGGAGGACGGCCGGGGCTGCCGCGCTTCCGACGGCTTTCAGCTCAGCATCGTGCTGGGCGACATTTACGTGCCCAACGCCTTCTCTCCCAATGGCGATGGGCGCA
This sequence comes from uncultured Phaeodactylibacter sp., assembly GCA_964454855.1. GTDB lineage: Bacteria > Bacteroidota > Bacteroidia > Chitinophagales > Saprospiraceae > CAYVVK01. The sequence goes on from CAYVVK010000392.1 coordinate 4,245, forward strand.
ACGACCGTTTTGTTTTTTTCAGCGACCGCGGCTCGGGAGAGATCATAGAGTACCTGCGGGTGTACGACCGCTTCGGGGGCCTGCTGTACGAAGACAGAGATATTGAGCTCAACGATACCGACAGAGGCTGGGACGGTACTTCCGAAGGGCGGCAGATCGACGCCGGCCTGTACACCTATCAGGGGGTGGTGCGCTTCGGCAACGGAGAGCGAAAATTATTTAAAGGAGACATCATGCTCGTACGATAAATGTTTAACATGCAGCATTCTGAACAGGCAATAAGAATAATGGTGCTGGCCTTTTTCCTCCTCGCCGGCCTGGCGCAGCTGCCGGGCCAGTCGCTGGAGTTCGGAGTCGAGACGGTAACCGGCCGCTCCCGCACGACTTTCAAGGGTGGCCTGGCCGATATCGTCGGCTTTTCCGAGGTGGAGATCACCGAGGAGGTGGTGGACACTGCCCTGGCCAATGCCGGCATCGACGCGCCCCGCTGGCTGAAGGAGCTCTTTCCCGGCATCCGTATCGATGTGGTGGGAGACATCAACCGGCAGCAGAGCCGGGGCGTCAATTCGGTGCGCTTCTTCGCCCGCTACAAATGGATCGGCGGCAGCTTTATGGTTTCCGACCCGCGGCTTACGCCCAAACCGGAAGGCCAAAAGCTCGGCAACCAGCTCAAGTCCATCCGCCTGTCGCTGAACGGCGATGCGGAGGCGCTGGCGGAACACCTGGCGGAGATCGCCCTGGCCGACGCCACCAAGCCGAAGCCTTTCTTCTCTAAACGATACGACATCGAGGGCTATCTCCACCTCAAAAAAATGCTGATGCCGGATTATGTGCTGCTGGAATGGGGGCAAAACCGCGGCTCCTCCCTGGATTTCGAGCTGACACCCGGCCTGCGCTTCGCCGCCGACCCCTCGCCGGTGGTCGACCTGGGCAGCATTCTCATCATCAGCGAAAAACTGGACAGCCTCATGGAGGGCGGCATACTGCGGCCCGTGGAGAATACCACCGACCGGATTGCCGAGGCCATTCAGAACGCGGTTTTCGGAAAGTTCAAAGACCCTCGCACCGTGCCCTCTCTGGGCTGGTTCGCCCGGGCAGAGCTGCTGGCCAATTTCGGGGCCGGCTTCTCCGTGGTGGCGGGCGCGGAGTTCAGCCTGCACAAACACCTTTCGGTAAGCGGCACCAAACCCATGTTCTCTTCCTATGCCTTTACCGGGCTGCGGTGGGGTATACAGGTGGGAAGGCGGCGATGAGGGAAGTGGGAAGCTGAGCGTAGCGAAGTCCCGTACCCGCAGGGCCGGGATGGGAAGGCGGATAATACAGGTAAATACAAGAGAAAAGGAAACGGCTTATTATAATTTAAATTGAAACATCCGCAGTTTGCTGTGGCTATGATAAAACTAAAAGAAGGGAATCATGAATAAATTGATCTACTCCATTACTTTTCTGTTCTTCCTCAGCGCATCCCTCCTCCTGGGGCAAAGCCCGGAAAACTTCCGCCAGAAAGGCGCCGGTAATACCTATTTCCTTACCCTCGACGATGCGCAGCTGGATATTGGCCTGAAAACCGTGTCCATATTTGCACTGGACGACCGGGCCCCCCTGGCCGCCAACCCCCACTATCAGGCCATGTGGAACCTGGTCAAGCTCGGCGCTTCCCTGGAAGCCCTGATGCAGGGCATGGACGAACCGATGAACGACCTCAGTATGGACCATGAGTTTGGCCAAAACGGTTACAATAAAACCGTCGTCTCTTTCTTCATCCGCTACGGTTTCGGCGAATCTTCCGATGTAGAGATGCAGCGGCAGTTCGTCGAGCTGGCTCTCAGCCCGGGATACTTCCGCGAAGGGCGCGGCGGTATGAACGTGCACGTCGACTACCGCTTCAACCTGGCCAATACCCGCTACGGGGCCGGTGTCAACAGCATCGACCGCGCCCTGGATTACGAGATATACCTCGGCGCCCGCGCGGGTTTCGACTGGAGCTTCCAGCGTTCGGAAGGCGAGGCCGGCTTCTTCGCCCACCTGAACGAAGAGATCAGGCGCATTGCCAGTGAAAACGAATTCACCGTCTCCCAACTGCTCATGCTGGAACAGCTTGCCGAAGACAGCAAGGTGCTGCTGCCGGAAGATGTGGGCGGGCGGGCTTTCCACCTGGGGCCCATTGCCGGCGCCCGCTTTTCGCGCAAGCTTACTCGCAACACTCAGGTATTCCTGGGCGGC
>CAYVVK010000393.1:0-253 GCA_964454855.1 uncultured Phaeodactylibacter sp.
AAGTGATGCAGGCCAACGAGAACGCAGCGAAGGCTAAAGAAACCTACTCCAGCGAGATCGCCAGCGCCCAGAAAATAGCCGAAGACAGGATCAGGGCGATCAAAGAGGAAGCCGCCCAGTCGATCACAACAGCCCGGTCGAAGGAAGAAGAGGTCAAAAAAATGTCAGCCGAAGAAATTGCCGCTGCCCGTGATAAGGCCGGGGCCGAACTGCTCGCCCTGCAGGAACGCACTGCCCGGGAGATCAGCCAGGC
>CAYVVK010000393.1:263-6462 GCA_964454855.1 uncultured Phaeodactylibacter sp.
TGCAGAGGCACGCAAAACTGCCGCGGAAAATATCGCCCAGGCCCGAAAGGAAGAAGCGGAGGCGGTCCGCCAGGCGCGGGAAAACAGCGCCCGGGAACGGGAACAGCTGGCCGCTCAGGTCGCGGAAGCAAAAAACCGCGCGGCTCAGGAGATATCAGCCGCAAACGAACAGGCCGCCAACGAAGTGAAAGCCGCCCGGGAACGCGCCGCCAAAGAAAAAGAAGCCCTGGCCCTGGAAGTACTGAAAGTAAGAGAGGAATCGGCGGAGACTGTCGCCAGAGCCAAGGAAACGGCCGCTCAGGAAGTGGCCGCTGCCCAGCGGCAGGCCACGGAAGCCATTGCCCAGGCCAGAGCCGATGCGGAGGCTCGCCAGGCAGAACTGGCCCTGCAGGTGAGAAAAACCGAAGAACAGTCGCGAGCAGATATTGCCGCTGCCCGTGCCGCCGCCCAAAAGGAAGTGGAGGCCATACAACAGGAGACAGCCGGTAAAAAGGCACAATATGCGGCCGAAGCAGAGGAAGCCCGCAAACAGTCGCTGGCGGAGATCAATACCGCAAAGAAAGAATCTTCAGAGGCCATATATGAGGCCCGGCAGGAAGCCGTCAGGCAGATCACCAAGGTGAAGGAGGATGCCGCCAGCCAGATCGCTGCCGAACGGCAAAAAACCGAAGCGGAGAAAAAAGCCCTGGCCGAACAGGTAGAGATGGCGGAGGCTCAGGCTGCCACTGCCCGCCATAAAGCTATAGAAGAACAAAAACGGCTTTCCAGCCTGCAGCAGCAGATCAAAGAAGCCGAAGAAAAACTGCGCCGGCTGGAGGAAGAAGCCAAAAAGAAAAATGATTAAACGAAAGGCGTTAAGTAGGTGGACAGATTTAGTTTACTTATACTGCTGCGGCGGTGAAGCCTGAAACGCTTTATCTTCGGGCGTTCCGGGCAGATTGTTACATTGTTGAATTGTTACATTGTTCTGTCCGCCTACTTAAAAAGGCGTTAATCTTCGCAAAAGCGGTGGCATTTTGCTGCCGGACGCCATCCGATTTCCCTATATTTAGGCGTCTTTTTCAACAAAGAAACTAATCCCAATGAGAGTTTTGCTAACACTGCTATTGTGCGCTGCGGCGATGATGCCCACTCTGGCGGAAGCCGCCAATGGCGGCCACGAAATCAAGGTCAAACTGAAAGGATATGAAGAATCCCAGCTCTTTCTGGGGTATCACTACGGCGACAAGCAATACCTGCTGGATACGGCTGAAGTTGGCCCGAACGGCTATTTTGTCTTCGAAGGGGAAGAGCCGCTGCCGCCCGGTGTTTATCTGGCCGTCATGGCGCCGGATAACAAGTTCTTCCAACTGCTGGTCACCAATGAAGAGCAGAATTTTCAGCTGGAAGCCCGTGCAGACAACCCTACCCAAAGCATAAGCTTCAAAAATGCGCCGGATAATGAGCTGTTTTACGATTATCTACGCTTCCTGGAGTCTCAAAAACCCGAGGCGGACCGCCTGGCGGAGCAGATGAAGAGTGCGGAAAGCGAGGAAGCCCGTAAGCAGCTCGAAGAACAACGTTCGAAGATCGATGCGGAAGTGCGCCGGTACCAGGAATCCATCCTTGATAGAGCTCCGGCCTCATTGACGGCAGCCATCATAAAAGCCAACCTGCCCCTGGATATGCCCGAATTCGAAGGCACGGAGGAAGAAAAACAACTCAAACGCTGGCGGTATACGCAGAATCATTACTTCGACAACATCGATCTGGGAGACCCCCGCATGCTGCGTACGCCTTTTCTGTTTCAGCGGGTCGACTACTTCGTGCATAAATTGCAGGTGCAGCATCCGGATACGATCTCCCGGGCCATCGACTACGTCCTGGAGCGTATGAAACCCTCTGAAGAAACTTTCAAGTTCTACCTCATTCATTTCCTCAATGAATACGCCCGCTCGAATATCGTGGGAATGGATGCGGTATACGTCCATCTGGTGGATAAATACTACGCCACCGGCATGGCGCCCTGGACCGAGGAGGAGCAACTGCAGAAGATCACCGAGAATGCCAAGGCCCTGAAACCACTGCTGATCGGTAAGGTCGCTCCGAATATCAAACTGGAAAAGCGCGATGGCACCCCCGTAGAACTGCACGAAGTCGATGCGGAATACACCATTCTCTATTTCTGGCGGCACGACTGTGGCCACTGTAAGAAGTCGACGCCCTACATGAAGGAGTTTTATGAGAAGTTTAAGGACAGAGGCGTGAAGGTCGTCGCGGTCTGCACCAAATTTACGGACGAGATCGCCCCCTGCTGGGAGTACATCGAGGAAAATGAGATCGGCGACTGGCTCCACCTCGTGGATCCCTACCACCGCTCCCGCTTTATGAGCCAGTACAATATCAAGACCACTCCCCAGCTCTATATCCTGGGCCGGAACAAGGAGATCATCTCCAAGCGCATCGGCGCGGAACAGCTGGAGGAAGTGATGGATAAGATCATGGAGATGCGGGAGAAGGAGTAGGTTCGGTGGGCGGTTTGCAGTATGCAGTAGGCAGTAGATAAAAGGCGAAGGAATACTGCCTACCGGTTCCTGAACGGCAAACGGCAAACTGCCGACTGCCGACTGCCGACTGCCGACTGCCGACTGCCGACTGCCGACTGCCTCAACTCACCTCCAGATTCCTGGCGATGCGGAAGAACAGGCCCGGGAAGAACCGCTTGATGTAAATACCCATGATCTCCCTGCCCCCGATATAGGCCTCTTTCTTTTCCCTGGCGATGGCATGTAAGGCCTTGCCGGCAAAGACATCCGGGTCCAGGCCATTGCGGGTGCTTTCCGCCATTTTGTTGTTCTTGGAACCGTCCTCCGTGAGGGCATTGATGGTGACGTTGGTATGCACGTAGCCCGGACAGATGAGGGTGACCTTGATGTTGTCTTTGTATACTTCGGCGCGCAGGCAGTCGAAAAAGCCGTGCAGGGCATGTTTGGAAGCAGCATAGGCGGAGCGGCGGGGAGTGCCGAGTTTTCCCATGACGCTGCTGATGGCGACGATCTGGCCGGCCTGCCGCTCGGCCATGTGAGGAAGGACCGCCTTGGTCAGGGCAACTGTACCCATGTAGTTGACGTTCATGATCCGCTGGTCGACCTCCAGGATGGTATCCCGGGCCTCGGCCCGCTGGGAAATACCGGCATTGTTGACCAGAATATCGACCTGGCCAAAACGAGACAGGGCGCGCTCTTTCATTTTCGGCAGTTTATCAAACTCCACCACGTCCATAGGCAATATAAATACCTCGCTGCCGGCAGGGCAATTTTGGCGGACCCGCTCCAGCTCCTGCTCGCTGCGGCTGGAGAGGATGAGCTTTGCTCCCTTTTCGGCGAAGGCGTAGGCCATGTGCTCTCCAATGCCGGAGGAGGCTCCCGTTATCCATACTACTTTATCTCTGAAGTTCATTCTTTATCAATTTTGTGCTCCGAAAATGTATAATTTTCCGTTATTTAGGGAAGAGTAAGAAAAAACAGAAGTTTTAAACTACCTAATTATCGGCAAGATTGTTTCTTATAATTACCGGGTATTTCAGTTCTTGCGCTGTAGGGTTTTCGCCAATAATGGTTTCGGGTACCGAATAAGAGAGCCGGAGACCTGCTTCCTATAAAAGAACCACACTGTTATGAAAAGTGTATATTTCATTCGCCACGCCAAGTCGAGTTGGGATGACCCCTCCCTGCGCGATATCGACCGCCCGCTGAATAAGAGAGGCCTGCGGGATGCCCCGTTCATGGCGAAGATGCTTCGTGCAAAGGGCATTAAGCCCGACCGCCTGGTATCCAGCCCTGCCCGGCGGGCCTTTTCCACCGCCAGGTTCTTTGCTGAGGAACTGGGAATTGCCAAGGAGGAGATCTGGCTCGACAAACGGATCTACGAGGCTTATCCCGAAGACGTTCTGGGCATTCTCCAGGAATTGCCCGATGATTACAAACTGGTGCTGGCCTTCGGGCACAACCCAACTTTTACCGGTGTGGCCAACTTCTTTGCCGATGAATATATTTCCAACGTTCCTACCTGCGGCATCTTCAGGGTAGATGCTGCAGTGATCAGCTGGGCAGATTTTCGGGAAGGCAAAGGGAACCTGACGGAATACCATTATCCAAAACAGTATTTTGATTGATGCGAATGTTAATGATAACGCCGCTGCTGGCCTGTCTGTTCCTCTTGGGGTGCAGTCGCGGTGAGCCTCAGCTGGAGGTAAAGGAGGATAAACTGGTGGATATTCTTATTGATGTGCATATCGCGGAGGCTGCCGTGCAGAACCTGCGTGGAGAAACCCACGACAGAATCATCAACCTTTACTACGAGCAGATATTCGGTATTCATGGTGTAGAACGGGAGGAATTTGAATCCACCATGGCGTACCTGCGTGAAAAGCCGGATCGGATGGAAGCCATTTACGCCGAAGTGATGGCGGAGATGGAGCGCCGGGAAGCCCAGAAGGAAGGCCAGCCGAATTAACATATAGTTAATGCCTCCCGGCCCGGCCTACCGCTTTAAAAGCCTTAATTTTGGCCTTTTATGCGCCCGGCCGGGATTTGTGTGCTGCCGCCCGGGTTAAAAGAAGGTAAAGCTGATGGCTGAGGCGGGAAACCCGAAACAGCCTGTAACTACTAAAGAAATAATGGAACCCGTAAAAATCCTTGTTGTTGATGACGAGCCGGACATCCTGGAATTCCTGCGATACAACCTCGTGAAAGAGGGCTATGAGGTGATCACCGCCACCAACGGCGAGGAGGGCATCAGAAAAGCAGAACAGGAGAAACCTAACCTGATCATTCTGGATATCATGATGCCCAAAATGGATGGCGTGGAAGTATGCCGGCAGTTGCGCAACAAGCCTGAATTTGACAAGACCGTGATCACCTTCCTGACCGCCAGGGAAGAGGATTACTCCCAGATCGCCGCCCTGGATGTGGGAGGGGATGATTACATCACCAAACCCATCCGGCCCCGGGTATTCATCAGCCGGGTGAAAGCCCTGCTGCGGCGTTCCGAACGGGCGGAAGCCCTGGAAGAAGCTCCAGAGCTGATCACCGCCGGCGACCTCATTATCGACAGCGAGCGCGTCACTGTAACGAAAGGAGATGAGGTGATCGAACTGGCCAAAAAGGAGTTTGAACTGCTACACCTGCTGGTGTCCAAGCCGGGAAAGGTCTTCTCCAGAGAAGAGATCTTTAACAAAGTATGGGGTACTGATGTTATAGTTGGAAACCGGACGATAGATGTGCACATTAGAAAACTGAGAGAAAAAATTGGAGACCACTACATCAAAACCATTAAAGGAATTGGCTACAAATTTGAGTTTTAAAACAGCCAATAAACCCAAGCTGAAGAACCCCACCCCCCAGCAGATAGCCTTCTTTGTGTCTTTGTATATCACCGGCGCCGCGCTCGCAGCCTGGATCGTTTTTGAGCTGGTGAAAACCCAATCGGCCCTGCCATGGGCACTGGAGCTCCTGGTGTTGGCCCTGGCTTTGTTTACCGCCGCTTACTTCACCACCATTTACTACCTGCGGAAATACATTTACCGCAAGATCAAACTGATCTACAAGACCATTCACAAGCACAAGGTATCCTCTCAGGAAAAGAGCAAATCCATCGATGTGCGGGCAAACATCATCGATGAAGTAGAAAAGCAGGTGACCGAATGGGCCGAGCGCCAAAAGGAAGAGATCGATAAATACAAGGCCGGGGCAGAGTACCGCCGCAATTTCGTGGGCGATATTTCCCACGAACTGAAAACCCCTATTTTCAACATTCAGGGATATCTGCATACCCTGCTGGACGGCGCCATCCACGATGATGAGGTCAACGTGAAATTCCTGAATAAGGCCGCCAAGAACCTGGAACGGCTGCACACCATCGTGGAAGACCTGGAAGCCATCTCCCGCCTCGAATCCGGCGAGCTCATACTGGAGATGCAGGCCTTCGATATCAAAGCTTTGGCCGAAGAGGTATTCGAAGACCTGGAGATCAAAGCTGCCCAGCGCAACATCACCCTCGAATTTAAAGACGGCGCCGCCCAGAATTTCCGCGTCCTGGCCGACCGCGATAGCATCCGCCAGGTGCTGACCAACCTGATCAGCAATTCCATCAAATACGGTATCGATGACGGCCGCACCCGCATAGGCTTCTACGATATGGATAAGAACATCCTTATCGA
>CAYVVK010000394.1:0-2604 GCA_964454855.1 uncultured Phaeodactylibacter sp.
AAGCAATGGAGAATATCCAGCCCAGCGTCGTCAGTTCCCAGTCGGCAGGAGCGCTATCCGTGATGCCTATGATACGCGTCATCGGCTTGTTGAATACGCTGTAGGCATAGATCTGCCCTATACACAAATGGATCGCCAGGGCTGCCGGCGGTACGAGCCAGCGGTTGTAAGTGGGCTTCGCCACCGAGTGCGACCGGTCTAAGAAAGAGAAGAGTGCCATGTTTTTTGCTCGTTTATCCGGGGGTTGACTATTTTGCTTTACGCAAAATTTACATTTACAGGTAAAGCAGTTCGCCAAATTATAAAATGAAATGGTCTAAACGAACATTTTACTTTTTTTCTTAACCAGCTATTCTACGGCTTATTTCATCTCCGTACTCAGCGCCGCTGGATCCTCACTCCAGTAGCCCTTCAGGAACGCATAAAGCGCATCGATCCCTTCATCTGTCAGGGCTTTCAGCTTACGGAAAAGCTGGGTGTGGCCCAGGTTCACGGCGCGGCAGAGGTCCTGCACGCCAAGAGTCGTATCGTCCATCTTTTCTTCGATGGCCTGCCGGATCTTTTGCAGAAATACATCCTCCAGGCTGGGCTCAGGCGGCTGGCCGGCCACGCTGTCCCGGGAAAAAATACCATGGCTGAAAGCGGCATACCGTTCCTGCAGCTTCCGCCGCAGTTCCAACAGTTTTTCCAGGCGTACGAACAACTCTTCTTTGTTGAAAGGCTTCATTAGATAAGCATCGGCCCCGTGGCGGAGGCCGGCAACCTTATCGGCCTGACCCAGCGTCAATTGCCAACTTCAGGTTGTTTCTTGGTTTCCAAAAAAAACGTACATTCCCCACTCAAACCAATGGCAAAACAAGCACATGAAACGAATCCTGGCCTTTTGCACAATAGCCTTCCTACTGGCGGCCACCGCTCCCGCCCAAAGCATCACCCTCATAGAGAACGGCGCCTCCGCCTACCGGATCATTCTCGACGATGAAGTTGCGGCCGAAGAGCAGCGGGCGGCAGAAGAACTGCAGCACTACCTGGAAAAGATGAGCGGCCTGCAGCTGCCGATTGCCCGCTACTCGGAAAAAAGAGAAGGGCCCGCTATTTGGATAGGTAATGCCGGCGAAGAGCAAGAACTGCAGGGGCACCAGATCAGTATCCGCGAGCAGGACGGAGATCTCCTGATCCGCGGCGGCCATCCCCCGGCGGTGCTGTACGCTACCTACGCCTTCCTGGAAGAAGTGCTGGGCTGCCGCTTCTACAGCCCGGAGGTGGAGAAAGTACCGCAGTTGTCGGCGATTACTATTCCTGAGGGCCTGGATTATGACTACACCCCGCCCATCACTACCCGCACAGTGCATTCGCAGCTTTTTTACGACAATCCCCATTTTGCTGATAAGCGGAAAGTCACCTATAAGGCTTTTCCCACTTACGTACCGGAAGCCAGGGTGCATACCTTCCACCGCTTTGTGCCCGAGTCGAAGTACTACGAGGAGCATCCCGAATACTACGCCCTGCGGAACGGCCGGCGCATCCCCACCCAGCTATGCCTCACAAACCCTGAGGTGCTCCGGCTGGTCAAAGACACCGTGGCGGCCCTACTGGAGCAGTACCCCGAGGCGGAGGTGATCTCCGTCAGCCAGGACGACAACCAGCAGTACTGCCAGTGCGCCGCCTGCGCGGCCATCGATGAACGGGAGGGCTCGCCCTCCGGCACTATGATCGCCTTTGTGAACGAGGTGGCGGCCGCCTTTCCCGACAAAACCATCTCCACCCTGGCCTATCAGTACACCCGGCAGGCGCCACTACAGCTGAAGCCGGCGGAGAATGTGCTGATCACGCTCTGCTCCATTGAGTGCGACCGCAGTGGGCCCATCGCCGAAAAGTGCCGCCCCTTCGCCGAAGACCTCATTGCCTGGGGGCAAAAGACGGATAAGGTGCGTATTTGGGATTACACCACGCAGTTTACCAACTTCCTGGCGCCCTTCCCCAACCTGCGCACCCTGCAGCCCAACATTCAGCTCTTTGCCGACAACAACGCCGAATGGGTCTTCGAGCAACACAGCCACCAGCCCAGCGAGCTCTTCGAACTGCGTTCCTACCTGACGGCCAAACTGCTGTGGAACCCGGATGCCGATTTTCAGGCCTTGCTGCAGGACTTCCTCCATGGCTACTACGAGGAGGCCGGGCCCTACATCGGAAAATACATCACCACCGTGCACGACGCCCTGAAGGCCGATCCTGATTTTTTTCTCTTCCTCTACGGCGACCCCTCTCAGGCGTTCAACAGCTTTCTGAAGCCGGATCTGCTGAAGCAATATGACGAATGGATGAACGAAGCGGAACAAGCCGTTGCCCACAAACCGGAAGTGCTGGAACGCGTGAAAACCGCCCGCCTGAGCATCGACTACGCCATCCTGGAAGCTTCCCGGCAGCAACGCTCGGAGGCGTTTACGCTCGTAACAAAAGGGCTGGATGGAAAATGGGCAACCCCCGAAAGCCTGAGCCGGCGCCTGAACAATTTCCGGGAAGCAACGGCCCGGGCGGGCATTACGGCCATGAACGAGATGGGCTATTCGGTGGAGGAGTACCTGAAGTTCTACGCATTCACGC
>CAYVVK010000394.1:2614-6441 GCA_964454855.1 uncultured Phaeodactylibacter sp.
CAAGGCCATGAAAGTGCGGGCGGCCCGCCTCTACGAGCTGGAGCGCGCCAAGCAGGAAAATGTGGCGCGCAACCGCCCGGTAACGCTTTTGGAAAAACCGAAAAAATACGCCAACGAAGACCCGCAGGTGCTCACCGACGGCGCCCTGGGCGGCAGCAGCTTCTACGCCAACTGGCTGGGCTTCGAGGGGAATGATATGGAAGCCGTCATCGATCTGGGAGAAGCCCGGGAAATTCGGGAAATATCGGGCGCCTTCCTGCAGGTGGTGAACCACATCGTCTTTTTTCCGGAGCGGGTGTCCTGTTACCATTCTATGGATGGCAAGCAGTTTGAACTGCTGGGGCAGGTGCCCAACGCCCGCCCTCTGCAGCGCGACAGCAAGGTGAACGACATACAGGAATTTTCCCTCCGTTTTGAGCCTGTCAAAGCACAGTACATCAAGGTGAAGGCCGACAACCTGGGAGAGGCGCCGCTCTGGCACCACGGCGCGGGCCTGCCCGCCTGGATCTTTGTGGATGAGGTGATGGTGCGGTAATTAAGCCCGCCGCCGCATCAGCAGCGCACTGATCACGAGCAGGATCAGGCCGCCGAAGAAAATGGAAGACCCGCTCGTCTCCGTCCAGAACCAGCCGACGGCCACCTTATTCCAGCAGATGCCCCAGATGCTGCTCAGGAGCTCAAAATCATAGCCGGCCAAAAGAAAGAGCAGCAGGTCGATCAAAAAGGCGGGCAGGGAAGCGGCCAGGGCCAGCAGCAGGATGAGCACGACGATCAGTGCCTTGATCACAGCGAATAACAGGCCGGGAAGGGAGATATACTGAAAGCTCTCCGCCGTGATCTTTCCGTTTATGAAACCGAAAACGAGGATCAGGATGGAGAAGAGGAGAAGGCCGGTGGCGTAGCGTCTCATGTGTGGGTTGGTTGTTTCGTGAAAAAAATGGGAGTCTCGAATATTATTTGAACAGCTTTTAACCGGGGGTGTTCGGCCCTGTACTTCCCGGCAGCCGCTCCGTTCTCTGTGCACTGCTTTTTTTCCTGGAAGGAATCGTTATGGCCGGCCTGGCCCTTTGGGCCCCAACGCTGATTGGCGAATGGCAGCCCGGTGCAGAAGGAAAAGCCTGAGGTATTCCAAATTATTGCCTTTACCCTTATCCTGCGGAGCCAGTCGGTATACCCGTGCCCGTGTGGGCGCTTATACCCGATATTGTCAGGTATGGAACACGGAATACACGGAAAAACACGGAGCCTCACAGCCTTTCTTGAGTATCCGTGCTCTTCCATGTTGGAGAATACGTGTTCGCTTAAGGGCCGGGCTTTATTCACACTCCACATCCACAAAGCTGGCATCCCAGCAGTACCACTCCCCGTCGTCGAAGTGGAAGGGGTGGCGTACGCGGCCTTCGCTGCTCTCCTCATTCCACTGGATCTCCAGGAAGTTTCCGGGGCCCTGCTGTACGTCAAAGGCGCGGTCGTAGATCTCGCCGGGCATTTCGCGGTACTCGATGTAGTGGCCGAAGTTGTCGCCGCCGGGCGCGATGTTGGTGAAGCGGAGCATGCCCTGGCCGGTGGTTTCATCGCCCATATAGTCGAGGCGCAGGTAAGGTTGCGGGTTGTTGGGAAAGCGGTTGAGGGTGAATTCTCCCTTGTCTTCCGTGGCGGAAGAGATGCCGGTATACCAGACGAAATCGCTGAAGCCGCCTTCCTGGCTGACCGTCATCGTCCACAGCACCTGCTCGAAACCAGGGGCGTACTGGCCTTTCAGGGAGACGTAATAGGTATGCCCGCCCAAACCGGCCGGCGCTTCATAGGGATAGCTCCATTCGAAGGTGAGGCCGCCGATGTATTGGGGCTCCGTATGAACGGCCGCCACAAAGGCGGCGGTGGGAACGGCCATCTGCAGGTGGATCACGCCGTTCCAGAAGGCGAGGTTGAGGGCGGCGTGTATCCAGTTTTGATAAGAGTCCGGCCCCATACCCCTGAAATCGACGGCGGAGGAGTTGAAGGTATCCAACTTCGTCTCATCGAATTCATCGGTGGGCATGGTGAACATGGCCAGGGGCGGGATCTCCGGGGCTGTCAGGCCTTCGGGTTCTTCAATGGCCGGTTCTTTTTCACAGGATTGGAAGGAACCCACGGCAATCAGGAGGGCGGCAAGCCAAACTAACTTTTTCATAGCTGATCTTTTTTTTGATGTTTTGGAATCCGGCGTTTTTAACGCCTGTCATTCCTAATACCCTCAGGTGAAAGGATACCCTTAGTGGAAAATGGATTTTTTTGATTTTTTTGGGGGCTGCCGGAATTCTGCTCTGTTGGGCTGTGGCCATGGGCATTTCGCCAAATCAAAGATCTTAAATGTCTAAATCCTGAATGCCTAAATCAGCCAGATTGAGGATTGAGCGATTGAGCGATTTAGGATGTATGCATTGCCTCCGGCTGCTTCGGCGGTTGCTTCCGCCTTCCGATTTCCCACTTCCAACTTCGAATCACTCCGCCACCCAACTCTCCTCCAGCACCGCACAGGCACCAAAAAACCCCAATCCTCCATTGCTGATATTAGTAGGCAGGTTATCCGAAACGCTGTAAAAGAAGGCGCCGCTCCAGTCCGTCTCGATCGCCTTGGCGCGCAGGTAGGCTGCAAAATCCTCATTCAGGCCATATTTTCTGATGCGCAGCAGGCTGCCGCGGGGAAAATGCACGTCCTCCTGCGGCGGCGGGATCAGCTGGCTCATGTCGATGGAGCTGAAGGTGTAGCGGTATATTCGGGCGCGAGCCAGCTGTGCAGTATCTGCCAGATGCCGCCAGTCGATGTCGATCTGGTAAAGGGCCTGCTCATCCGGGCTGAACACCGGGATGAAATCGCCGAGGAACAGGCTGTCGGTGCCGAATACAGGCGTGAAGGCAGGGCGGGGGATGGGGCGCACGGCTGATAATTGGCTGGCCGCCGAGTAGGTTTTTCCTTCCCATTCGATATTCAGGCGGTACTCCAGCCCCCTGATCAGGGCGAAGGGCTGTTCGCTGAGGTAACGGCCGGGAGAGGCTGGGTCCGGTACAAATTCGTACGTAATGCCGGAGACGGCTACGGATACCTGCGCATTATCGATAGCCGGCGCCTCGCCGTTCAGCTCGCTGTAGGTGGCAGACAGCAGAATCTCCTGCGTCCGGTTCTCGTTCGTCAGGATGGCTTCTACTACCAGTCGGGGGGCATCGGTGGTTTCCAGTGCCCATTCGGTGGATTTTTCGCAGGCGGCAAGGAGCAGGGCGGATAGCAGCAGATAGCGGTACATAGGCTCTAGAATTTGAATTTGTAAGTGAGGGATGGAAAAAAGCGGATCAAGTCGATTTGGCTGGGGCTCAGCGGCTCGTTGGAGAGGGTGTTGACGGGCACCGGCGGCGAGAAGCCCGGGCGGGCCAGCTTGTTGAATTTTACGGCGTAGACATTCTTATGGGCCAGGGCATTGTATATGGAAAAGTTCAGGCTGTGCTGGTAGCGCGCCGTTTCTTTCCGGTGCAGCTGGAATCGGACGGACAGGTCGAGCCGATGGTAGGCCGGCAGGCGGCCGTTGTTGCGCTCGCCGTAGAGGGGTACGTTTTGGCCGTTGAAGGTGTAAAAGCCCATCGGCGCAGTGAAGGTAGAGCCGCTGTGCGATACCCAGAAGGCCGTGCATTCGATGCGTGGGGTGAGGGTGTAGTTCAGCACCAGGGCCAGGTCATGGGGCCGGTCCTGAAAAGCCCGGTACCAGCCGTTGTCGTTCAGCCCCTCGGTTTTTCGGAACACCCGGGCGTAGCTGTATTTTACCCAGCCGTGGAGCCGGCCGAAGTCTTTCTGG
>CAYVVK010000395.1:0-5343 GCA_964454855.1 uncultured Phaeodactylibacter sp.
AATCGGAAGCCGGAAGTCGGAAGTCGGAAGTCGGAAGTCGGAAGTATACCGGATACCTCAACACCATTACACCGCAAAACCGATACACCATTACACCTTTATACCGATACACCGCAAAACCGTTGAGCCAGATGTCAGACGCCAACAAGCCATCGTACCACAAAACCGAAACACCGAAATACCGCAAAACCGATATGCCAATAAACCACCACACCACCTTAACCATGCCACACACCGCCATTTTCGATATCGGCAAGACCAACAAAAAGTTCTTCCTCTTCGACGAACAATTCAGGGAGGTTTACCGGAGGTACAGCCGCTTTGAGGAGGTTACCGACGAAGAGGGCTTCCCCTGTGAGAACCTGGAGGAATTAAACCGGTGGATGAAAGAAACCTTCCAGGAGGCCATGGCCCGCCCGGAATTTGACATCCGCCGTCTCAACTTTTCCACCTACGGCGCTTCCTTTGTGCATCTGGACGAGCAAGGGCAGCCGGTAACGCCACTGTACAACTACCTGAAGCCCTTCCCGGAGGATCTGCTGGAGCAGTTTTTCGAAACCTACGGCCCGGCAGAACAGTGGGCAGCCCAGACGGCTTCCCCGGTGATGGGCATGCTCAATTCCGGCCTGCAGCTGTATTGGCTGAAATACCGAAGGCCGGAAGCCTTTTCGCGCATTCACCGCTCCCTGCACTTTCCACAGTACTGCGCCCATCTATTCACCAGAAAAGCTCATTGTGAGTACACCAGCATAGGTTGCCATACGGGCATGTGGAATTTCAGAGAAGAGGATTATCCCCGCTGGATATACGAAGAGGATGTCGGCCGGCTGTTGCCTCCCATACAGCCCACTACTTCCGCAGTTGAAATGGATTGGGAAGGAAAAGTTGTAAATGTAGGCATTGGCATTCACGACAGTTCTGCCGCGCTGCTTCCGTATATCATCGCCAATACGGAACCCTTTTTGCTCATCTCCACCGGCACCTGGAGCATTACGCTCAACCCCTTCAGCAGTGATGTGCTCAGCGTACAGGACCTTCAGCAGGACTGCCTCAATTTCCTGCGGGTGGACGGCATGCCGGTACGGGCCGCCCGCCTCTTCCTGGGCAATGAGTATAAGGCCTGGGTAAAAAAGCTGGCCAGCCATTTTAGGAAACCCTATGAGGCCCATCGAAATGTAAGGCCGGACAAAGTAATATTAAAAAAACTGGAACGGTTTCGGGCTCCTGTATACCGCTGGGAAAGCATCAGCAAGCCCGGCGCAGAAAAAGGAAAAGTAGAAGATACGGCCCTCTCCCTCTTCTCTTCCTATGAAGAAGCCTACCACCAGCTGATCAGAGAACTGACGGAGCTGCAACTGGAGGCTCTACAGCTAGCACGTGGGAAAACCGAAGCCCGCAAAGTATATCTCGACGGCGGTTTTGTGGACAACCGCCTATTCATTCAACTGATGGCAGAAAAGCTCAAGGGTTACGAACTGATCACTACCAAAAGCCCACTGGGTTCTGCCCTCGGAGCCGCCATGGCCGTCCACCACCGGGCAATCAAAAAACCAGGACAACAACTAAAAGCACCGTAAATACCGAAGCACATGATACTTGACAAATTAACCGCCCGCCTGAAGAGCGTGCAGGAATTTGAAAAAGAACCGGTTCCTGCTTCCCGGTATAAAAGCTGGCGCAGTTTTCTGGGCATGTACACCGGCGAGCATACGGCAGGCACGGAGTTTGTCATTGGCCCTTTATTCGTCGCCCATGGGGCCAGTGCCGGCGACCTGGTATTCGGCCTGCTCATCGGCAACCTGCTGGCGGTGCTGAGTTGGGCCTTCCTCTGCGCACCCATCGCCGTGAATGAACGCATCACGCTCTATTACAAGCTGGAGAAAATCTGCGGAAAGCGGCTGACGGTGGCCTATAACCTTGTCAATGCGTTGATGTTCTGCTTTCTGGCGGGCTCGATGATCGCCGTATCCGCCACGGCCGTGGGTATCCCCTTCAACATCCCCATGGCGGAATTGACGGACTGGTTGCCCGGCAGCCTCTCTTCGGTGGTGATCGTCCTGGCCGTGGGCACGGTAACCACTCTGGTAGCCACTCTGGGATACGAACAGGTATCCCGCTTTGCCAATATTGCCGCTCCCTGGATGATTCTGGTCTTTCTTGCGGCTGCCATTGCCGTGCTGCCTGAGCTTGGGGTCAACAGCATTGGTGATTTCTGGCCAGCCGCCGAGTCAAAGATCTGGACCGGGATACCCCTTGCCGACCAGTCCAAGTTCACCTTCTGGCATGTGATGTTCTTTGCCTGGTTCTGCAATATGGCCATGCATATTGGCATGGCTGACCTGTCGATCTTCCGCTATGCCGAAAGCTGGAAAGCCGGCTTCACTTCCGCCGGCGGCATGTACGTGGGCCACTATCTGGCCTGGCTGGCCTCCGGCATCCTGTACGCCGTTTTTCTGCAACAGAGCCAGAATAGCCTGGAGTTTGCTCCCGGCCCCATTGCCTACTACGCCGCCGGCATTACCGGAGCCGTCTGCGTGATCATCGCCGGCTGGACGACGGCCAACCCTACCATCTACCGGGCCGGGCTGGCCGTGCAGGCCATCATTCCCAACTCCAAGACCTGGAAGGTTACGCTGATCGTCGGGCTGGTGACTACTACAGCCGCCTGCTTCCCAGCCCTCGTAATGCGCCTGCTGGACTTTGTAGCGCTCTATGGCCTGCTGCTGATGCCCATGGGCGCCATCATCTTCATCGACTTTTATCTTTTGCCCAGGCTGGGCCTGAAAAGCGACTTTGCTAAAAAGGCGGGCTTGGGCGTCAACTGGGCGGCTGCGAGTACCTGGATACTTACGCTGGCGGCCTGCCTGTTCATTAATTTCTCTATGGGTATAGAGATTTTCTTCCTCGGGCTGCCCGGCTGGTTCGTGGCCGTAGTGCTGTATATCGGCCTCAGCTACGTATTCCAGCCTTCCGGGCAGTTAAAACCTAAAGTATCATGAAAAGAACACTACTCGGCATACTTGCCATCAGTGGGCTGGCGTTGACGCTTCTGCCTTCCGTGCTCGTATTTACAGGCGCCCTTTCCGGCCCTGCCAACAAAGTACTCATGGCTGTTGGCATGCTGCTGTGGTTTGCGGCGGCGCCCTTCTGGATTGGGCGGGAGAAGTGAGATTGGAGAGTGCTATGGATGTGGAGCGTAGCTTGAGCCAAAACTTGGACACCTAGAAAGCCTATTGAAAGGAGCATATCCCTGTATCCTTCGCTGACCCCTGCCATGAAGAAATATCTCGATAAATACGGCCTGGACATGCCAGCGCCCCTTCTGTGGCCCCTTCTTGAAAACCAACGCTTCAAATCATAAAAACTCGGATATCCATAAGAGCTTTTTCGACACTATTCCTACCATTAATATTATCATTTTGTCTGTCTGCACAAAGCCCCTGTGGCCAGATCATCATCAACGCCGGCCTGGGCGAAGACACCATCAGCCGCCACATCTACGGCCATTTTGCCGAGCACCTCGCAGCCTGATAAGGTCGTGCCTTCTTCTTACCGGCAGTTCAGGCGCAGGGGGCAATACAATAGAAGTGGAGTTGCCGCCATTTTTGGCAATGGTGCTGACCGTGAAATAAGCGAAGCGCCGGATTTGCCCGGCCGGCTTATACTACTGGCGGCAGGTGAAATCCGGCTGCCTTCCTGGTGAATATAGAATAGCCTTCCTGAGGACTCTATCTTAATTTTGGCATGCAAGCCAAAACAGAAGATCTATGTTGCATTTGAAGTTCAGCTTACCGCTATTCCTTATTTGTCTGCTTCAAAACCTCACCGCCCAGGTTTGGAACCCCAACCTCAGTGAGGAGAGATACAAGAACCCCGTCATCCACGCCGACTACTCCGACCCCGATGTTGTGCGTGTGGGTGATGATTTCTACATGATTTCTTCCAGTTTCAATTGCGTGCCCGCCCTGCCGGTACTCCACTCCAATGACCTGGTTAACTGGAAGGTCATTAACCACGTCTTCACCCGTCAGCCGCCATATGATGTATTTGACGAGCCCCAACACGGCAATGGTGTCTGGGCGCCGTCGATCCGCTTTCACAACGGCTGGTATTACGTCTACTACGGAGACCCGGATTTCGGCATATACATGTGCAAAACGCAGGACCCGGCCGGCGACTGGCAGGGGCCCCATCTGGTGCGGGCCGCCAAAGGCTGGATCGACCCCTGCCCCCTGTGGGACGATGACGGCAGAGCCTACCTCGTGCATGCATTCGCCGGCAGCCGCGCCGGCATCAAGAGCATTCTGGTGATGCACCGCATGTCGGAGGACGGTACAGAATTACTGGACGACGGCGTCCTGGTCTTCGATGGCCATGAGGATCATCCTACCATCGAAGGCCCGAAAATGTATAAGCGCGACGGCTACTACTATATCTTTGCGCCCGGAGGCGGGGTGGCCACCGGCTGGCAAACAGTATTGCGGTCAAAGAATATCTACGGCCCCTATGAGGACAGGATCGTATTGCATCAGGGCGATACGGATATTAATGGCCCGCATCAGGGTGCTCTGATAGATTTACCCTGGCAAGGGGAAAGCTGGTTCATCCATTTTCAGGAAAAGCAGCCCTACGGGCGCATTGTCCATCTTCAGCCGGCCAAGTGGGAAGATGGCTGGATCGTTATCGGCGAAGATGAGGATGGCGACGGTGCCGGAGAACCGGTTTTGGAGTGGAAAAAGCCGGCTTTGGGGAAAACCCAGCCTGTAAGGGTACCACAAACTTCAGATGAATTTGAAGGTATTGAACTAGCAAAACAATGGCAGTGGCACGCCAATCCTGAGCCTACCTGGGCGTTCACCAATACAAGCGGCTACCTGCGTATGAATCCGGTAGTACGGGATGCCACAGCAAAAAACTTCTGGGGTATACCCAACCTGCTGCTGCAGAAAATGCCGGCACCGGCATTCACCGCCACTACCAAGCTGGCCCTTTCCCATCATTTTGACGGCGAGCAGGCGGGCCTGATCGTCATGGGCCTGGATTACGCCCACCTCTCTCTGATACAGGAAGGCGGCCAGCTTTACCTGATGCAAAGCAGCTGCCAGGATGCAGATAAAGGGAGCTCCGAGCAGATAGCAGACAAGATAGCACTTGAGCGAAGTGAAGTTTTCTTGAGGGTAAGTGTTACCGGAGACGGGCGATGCCAGTTTAGTTACAGCCTTGACGGAAAGCAATTTGAGGAGGTGGGAGAAACCTTCACCGCCCGGGAAGGCAAATGGATCGGTGCAAAAGTAGGGCTGTTCTGCACCCGCCCGGAAAGAGAGAATAATGGCGGGTATGCCG
>CAYVVK010000395.1:5353-5749 GCA_964454855.1 uncultured Phaeodactylibacter sp.
GCCGATATTGACTGGTTCAGGATCACGCCTTATCAAAAATAGTCCGGCTAAAACCCGCATTTTCCGCCCAAAAAAAATTTGCATAGGATTTGATGGAAAATGCGCCGGCCTTTACAACCAAAAATTAAACCTTGCAGAAATCAACAGAATATAATTTCAGCTTTAATACTGCCAGAGATAGGAGTGTAAAGGTAGGGGCAGTAGCCCCTACTTTTTTCCTGCATCGATGGAGGTAAAACTATAAGCAAAATGAAACCGAATACAAAAACCCTGTTTGGCCTTTTTCTTTTTATTTCTCTGTCTCTAGCTAATATCAGCTGTACCCGTACACAGGTGAGTATGGAAGATGAGATCCGCGCCATGACCATTAACATCTCGGAGGAGCTGCCCTGGTCT
>CAYVVK010000395.1:5759-6432 GCA_964454855.1 uncultured Phaeodactylibacter sp.
TGGCGCTTTCGATAATGAAGAGAAATCCCGAAGCCTGGATGAATGACTTCAGCAAGGAACCGCGCTGGAGCTATACCCACGGCCTGGTCATGCTGTCCTTCATCAAAACCTGGCAGGCGAAGAATAAAGACATTTACTTCAATTATGCCCGTTCTTATGCCGATACCATGATCCTGGAAGACGGCACGATCCGGGATTACGATATCGACGAGTTCAACATCGACCACATCAACCCTGGCAAATTCCTGTTTACGCTTTATGAAGAAACCGGTAAGGAAAATTACGCCAAGGCGATCGCTACTTTAAAACGCCAACTCGACTGGCAGCCCCGCAATAAGGACGGGGGGTTCTGGCACAAGCTGCGCTACCCCTGGCAGATGTGGCTGGACGGCCTGTACATGGGCGCTCCGTTCTACGCCGAATACGCCATGCGCAACAATAAGCCGGAGGACTTCAACGACATCGCCCATCAGTTCATCCTGATGGAAAAACACGCCAGAGACCCAAAGACCGGCCTGCTCTACCACGGCTGGGACCAAAGCCGGGTGCAGCGCTGGGCCGATCCCGAAAGTGGCCTTTCTCCTCACTTCTGGGGCCGGGCAATGGGCTGGTACGCCATGGCCCTGGCGGATGTACTGGATTTTTTTCCGGAAAACCATCCCAGGCGAGCGGA
>CAYVVK010000396.1:0-6430 GCA_964454855.1 uncultured Phaeodactylibacter sp.
ACACCAACTACCTGTCAATTAATTAACTCCCAAAGCACTAGTGTACAGAAACTACCTCAATATCCTGAACCACTTCCTGATAAGATCCAGAGACTTCCTCCCCAGGATCGAGGCGCGAGTAGCCCGATGACTAAGAGCCTGCCAATACACCAAAATACCGCAACACCGCAATACCGTTAAACCAAAACCTTACCCGCGCCCCCCGGCCCCCTAAAGGGGGCGAACCAACCCGCGATAAACCGAAAACCGAAATACCGAAATACCACTACACCAATACACCCACTGCCCGCCGAAGCTTTGCGTAGGCGGGGAAACACCTCAATGCACTCTCAACACCTCAACACCTTTATACACCAAACCCTACCCGTTTACAAACGGCTACAAACGTTTACAAACGGCTACAAACGTTTACAAACGGCTACAAACGGCATTAAACATTTATTAAACGGCTAGAAGCTGCCGATGCCCCCATCTTTGTAGCGACAACAATTTAATCATTCATCCATCAAAACACCTAAGTCATGAATAACATCAGAAACAGTGTTACGCTTATCGGCCACCTCGGACAGGACCCCGAGATCGTAAAAACCCAGAACGGCAAAATGCTGGCCAACCTCCGCCTGGCCACCAATGAAGTATACCGCAACCAGAAAGGTGACAAGGTCTCCACCACCGAGTGGCACCGCTGCGTGGCCTGGGGAAAGCTGGCCGAACTTGTAGGCAACTACTGCAAAAAGGGCAAGGAGGTGGCTGTGCGTGGCAAGCTGACCTACGAAAGCTACGAGGATAAGGAGGGCGTACGCCGAACGGCCACCAAGATCGTGCTCAATGAGCTTACCCTCCTGGGCAAGAACGAATAGCCGGAAAGAGCTGATCGGCCTTTTACCTTTTACCTTTTGACTTTTGACTTTTACCTTTTGACTTTTAGCTTTCGACTTTTAGCTTTCGACTTTCCAAGAGCCCATTCATACTAATCCCCAGGCTGCACCAGAGAGCGCGTTAGTTTCTGCCTCCGAGGAGGCGGGCATTTGCAGACTGGGCGATTCGCGGTGCCCGGCCATTCTATTACCGTCTTGTGCTTAGGACGGAAATGCGCCGGTGCACCGCTTTTCACAGAATATTCCTAAATTCGCCCTCTGATGCAAAGCAGAACGACCTATGCAGTTTGTTGAAGTTAAAGATGAAAAAGGCTGGAAACTGTTCCATCAGGTGCCGCACCTGATCTACAAGGCCGACCCTAACTGGATATGCCCCCTGCGGGGAGATGTGGAGGCCATTTTTGACCCCAGGGTGAATAAAACCCTCGACAATGGCGAAGCGGCCTGCTTCGTCCTCCAAAACGACAAGGAAGAACTGCTGGGGCGCATTGCCGTGTTTGTCGACCACGAACGCAACAAGACACAGAAATATCCCATCGGGGGGATCGGCTTCTTCGAGTCGCTTCCCAACCAGGAGTATGCCTTTGCGCTGTTTGAGAAAGCAGAAGAATGGCTGCGCAAACGCGGCATCAAGGCAGTGGACGGGCCCATCAATTTCGGAGAGCGGGAAAAGTTCTGGGGCCTGCTCGTCAAGGGTTTTTATCCACCCCTGATGCAGGAAAATTACCAGCCTCCTTATTATCAGAAGTTCTTTGAAAATTGGGGCTTCATCCCCTTTGAGCAAATCCTTACCCTCAAGGGATACTCAAAAGACATACAGTTCGAACGCCTGAAAAAGGTCAAAGAGCACCTGGAAAAGCGCTACGACATCCATGTGGAGATCCTGAATTACAGCCGGCTCGAAAAGTACGCGGAAGATTTCTGCGTAGTCTACAATGCCGCTTTCAACAAATTCCAGCACTTTAAGCCGCTGGAGCCGCCACAGGTCATCAAGATCATGGAAGAAGCCAGGCCCATAGTAGACGAGAAGATCATGTGCGTAGCCTATTTTGAGGATCAGCCGGCTGGCTTCTGTGCCCTGTTTCCGGATATCAACCCCTTGCTCAAACACGCCAATGGCAAACTCAACTGGCGTACCCTTCCCGGGTTTTTCCTCCGCAAAATGCTTGCTACGACATACAATGTCAAAGGCATCGGCTTCGGAGTACACCCCGAGTACAAAACCAAGGGGATATTCGCCTTTATCATCGACTTCCTGGGTACGGAGCGCAACATTAAAAGATACCCCAATATGTACCTCACTACCGTGCGGGCGCACAATAAAGAGGCCATAAGCATCTACGAGAAATTACAGGTGGACGTTGACCGGGTGCACATTGCCTACCGCAAAGCCCTGGAGAAGGGCGTGGAAATCACGCCCTTCGAATTTATGAACGTGGATCAATTCTTCAATCTGCTCGCCGATGTCCAGTACGTTCTTCTTGCCCTGCTTTTCCAGAATGCTGGCGGCAATGGCGGAGCGGTAACCTCCGGAGCAGTGAACGGCCACGGCTTATCATCCGGCGCTTCATCCGCGCGTTCCATCAACTCGTTTAACGGAATATTGATGCTCTCGCCAAAAGGTTTCTGTTCTTCCACCTCACTCGGCGCCCGGACGTCGACGATGGTGTACTTCTGTGGTTCTTTCCTGATTTCCTTCAGCTCGGCAAATCCTATTTCTGAGGATTCTTTCTCCTCATCGCTCATCACCTTGGCTCCTTTGATGAAGCGTTCATAACCGATCGTGGCCGTTTTTTCAAGTACGGCCTGCAGTTCTTCCTGGCTGCCGCTAAGGAAGCACGGGAAACTGAACTCTCCCCCTCCTGCTATAATTCAGCCATCGCGGCCGTATAAGCCCTCCTGCGTTGCTCCGTAAGCGTTGCACCGCTAAACCGAAATACCCAAAAAACCTCCACACCGAAACCCCTCTGTTATTTCCGGTTCCGGATATCCTCCAGATACTTCTCCAGCTCCAGCTCATCGTACACCAGCACTTCGCGGGCCTTGCTGCCCTCGCTGGGCCCAACGATGCCCAGGGCCTCCAGCTGATCCATAATGCGGCCGGCGCGGTTGTAGCCCAGTTTGAGGCGGCGCTGTATCATCGAGGTGGAGCCATGCTGATTCTGCACGATGAGGCGGGCAGCATCTTCAAAGACCTCGTCCAGCTCAGCGTAGGTCAGGCCCTGCGCGCCCTGGATCTCTTCGTCATCGCCGTGAAACTCCGGCAGGTGATGCGGCTCGGGATAGCCCCGCTGGCTGGAAATGAACTCCACCACCTCCTCCACTTCGGGAGTATCCACGAAGGCGCCCTGTATCCGCTTCATTTCGCCGTTGACCGAGAGCAGCATATCTCCCCGGCCGATCAGCTGGTCGGCGCCGCCGGCATCCAGGATGGTGCGGGAGTCCACTTTAGACGTTACCTTGTAGGCGATACGCGCCGGGAAGTTGGCCTTGATCACCCCGGTGATGATATTTACGGAAGGGCGCTGGGTGGCAATGATGAGGTGGATGCCCACGGCCCGCGCCAGCTGCGCCAGGCGGCCGATCGGCAGTTCGACCTCCTTGCCGGCGGTCATGATCATATCGGCAAACTCGTCGATGACCAGCACGATAAAGGGCAGGAAACGGTGCCCTTTATTGGGATTAAGGCGCCGTTGCACAAACTTTTCGTTGTATTCCCGGATGTTCCTTGCCGAGGCTTTTTTGAGCAGGTTGTAACGCTGGTCCATTTCTATGGTGAGCGAATTGAGGGTATGAACCACCCGGTTGGTCTCCGTCGTGATGGGCTCCTCCTGGCCGGGCAGGAAGGACAGGAAGTGGTTTTCCAACCTGCTGTAGGGGAAGAGCTCGACTTTTTTCGGGTCTACGAGCACCAGCTTCACCTGAGAAGGGTGCTTTTTGTAGAGCAACGACATCAGTATGGCGTTGATACCCACTGACTTACCCTGTCCGGTAGCACCGGCCACCAGCAGGTGGGGCATCTTGGCCAGGTCGGCCACGAATACCTCATTGGAGATGGTTTTCCCCAGAGCGATGGGCAGGTCCATCTTCGCCCGCTTGAAGCGGTCGGAGCGCAGCACCTCCCGCATGGAGACGATCTGCGGTTTTTTATTGGGTACTTCGATACCGATGGTACCTCTGCCGGGAATAGGGGCTATAATACGAATACCCAGTGCCGCCAGGCTCAGCGCGATATCATCCTCCAGGTTCTTGATCTTGGAAATGCGCACTCCCGGAGCGGGAATGATCTCATATAAGGTAACGGTAGGCCCGATGGTGGCCCGTATCTTGGTGATCTCGATCTTATAGTTGAGCAGCGTCTCGATGATCTGGTCCTTATTGGCCTCCAGCTCCACCCGGTCGATCTCCACCCGCTGGTCGGAATAATCCTTAAGCAGGGTGGTCGACGGATATTCATAGGAAGACAATTCCAGAGTGGGGTCGTAGGGTTCGCTGTGGTCGCGGTTCTCCTCCTGAGAAGCCAGCCGCGGCCCGGTAGGGCCGCCGATGGCGGGGCTGCTCTCTGAGGGCACGGCGCTCTGGCTGGGATCCACTTCCAGCTGGGCCTCCCCGGGCTGCAGAGGTTTATCCTTATCGGCGTTCAGTTCGAAGGCCAACTGCTGCTTTTCTTTGGCCTTGGCCTCTTCTTCTCTTTCCAGGTAGGTGTCCGTGCCCAGGTCATCATCATCATCACCGTAGGGGCGCTGGCCGGGGCGCAGGGTCGACACCGTTTCTTCTTCTCCTTCTTCCTCTTCCTTACGGGCGGCGGGCTTCCTGGCGGGCAGCCGTCCGGTGACCCAGTCATTGATGTAATGGCGGGTATCCTGCACGGCGCTCTGAACCGTCATGTCGTTGAAGTTGGGGTTCACATTCCAGACGACGACTCCCAGGATGAGGAACAGCAAAAGGAGGATCATGCCCACTGTACCCACGAAGCTGAGCAGCCAGTCGCTGACGGCTTCTCCGAAAGCGCCGCCCCAGGGGAAATCGGCGCCCATGGCAACGAACTCCAGGAAAATGGAAAAGGTGGCCATCAGCAGCAGCCACAGGCGGAACCTGGGCCAGTACAGGCGCAGGGGCTCCCGCCGGATGAGCGCCAGGCCGCCCAACACCAGTATGGCGATAAAGACATAGGAAGGCAGGCCGAAGCCCCAGAAAAAGAACATATTGGAAATGATGGCGCCCAGGCGGCCCAGCCAGTTGGCCATCTCCAGGTCCTGCAGCAGCAGGCCCCAGGAAAATTTCAGCACGTGGTTCTGGTCAATGTGCCAGGTGAAGAGATAGGAAGTAAAGGCGATGAACAAATACAGGGCCAAGAAGAGGCACAACATGCCCATCAACTTGGGAACCCGCTCATCATTAAGCCCCAGCTTGAGGCTCATTTGCCCTTTTTTCTTCCGTTTCGATGCGGCCATTATCTTCTCTGCTACCAATTTATAAACAATATCGTCCTACAAAAATAGGCATTAATCGGACTAATAAAAGTAAATACAGGGTATTGTTTATCAACAATTCGGTGATTCTTAGTCATCAAATTGATGATTCCCGGGCAGCCCGGCCTAAATTACAAGACGATTTCAGGAGGCGATCCCCGCCGGGAAGCAAAATTAGGCCCCGTTTCAGCCCGCCGTTTTCGGTTTTGAAAAAAATTGCCGATAATATCAGCCTGTACATTTTTTTTAAACCCGCAAAAACTGCCCGAAAATGAAAATTTCCGCAGAGATCAGCATGTATCCCCTCAGTCCGGAATATGAACAGCCTATCCTGGATTTTATTGCCCGCCTGAAGGCCCACAGCAGCCTGAGGGTGGAAGTCAACAGCCTCAGTACCCAGCTCTTCGGCGATTACGATGCCGTCATGGCCGCCCTGCAGCAGGAGATCAAAAAAAGCTTTCAGCAGGGCCATACCATATCCATGGTAATGAAAATACTCAACGTATCGGCAACTGAATAAAAAAACCGGCTGCCCAGCAGAGGCGCCCCCCACACTTGCCGGCATAAAGCTTACATTGAGCAACAAAAAATAACCATGGCAATCGGAACCCAGGCCCTGTACCGGCTTCGAAAAGACACTCCCGGCGTGGAAGAACGTATACATTTTAATAATGCCGGCGCAGCACTGCCGCCCCGGCCGGTGATGGCCGCCATAGAAGAGCACCTGCATCTGGAGGCGCGCATCGGAGGATACGAGGCTGCGCGGGCAGCGCGCAGGCAGATCAGCGGATTCCACGATGCCGTTGGCCGGCTGCTGAATGCCCCCCCGCAGAATATCGCTTTTGCTTTCAGCGCCACAGAGGCCTATAATAAGGCCCTGTCGGCCATCCCCTTTTCCGACGGAGACACCATCCTCACTACGGATGAGGATTACGTGTCCAACCAGATCGCTTTCCTGCAGCTACAAGGCCGCTTCGGCCTGAATATCGTCCGCGCGGGCAACCTGCCGGAAGGAGGAGTAGGCCCCGCATCGGTGGAAGCGCTCATCAAAAAGCATGCGCCCCGGCTGGTGGCCGTCAC
>CAYVVK010000397.1:0-6405 GCA_964454855.1 uncultured Phaeodactylibacter sp.
TGGCGGGGTTGGGGAATACAGAAAATACGCCACTCACCTCTTTGGGCGGTTCTTCGCCCCGTACACTCACCTCGAATTCACTGCTGCGGCCACTGAGCGGTATGGGCACCTCATCTTTGCTGATCGCCCGGATGCGATCCACCTTCATACTAGAGATCGTCAGGCCGGCGATATCATCGATGATGCCGATCAGATGGGCCACCGGGCCGTAGCCGGAAACGTTGTTCTGGTCGATGCGTGTGATGGCGATCTCCAGCCTGCCCTCTTCCGCATAGGTGCGGTCTACAGAGAGGGTATTGACACCAGGCTCGCCGAACCAGCTCACCGGATATTCCAGGCTGAGGGAAGAGGCCCGTAGTATTTCGGGATCGAAGGACAGGGTGAACGCGATGCCGTACACGTTCTCCAGCGGCATATCTGCCGATCCGGCAATAATAGGAACTTCAAAGGTGCTGCCCGCCGGCATTTCATTGGGAAGGTCGACAAATATCGGGGGATCGGTATCCGTTCCCGGGAGCGAGATCACGGGCACGGCCGGGCCGTGGGTCAGGCCGTAATTCTGGGCGATCACATCGCGGTCGGCCCGGTTGATGAGGCCGTCGCCGTTGCAGTCGGCATGTTTGAAATCAGTGCCGCCGGCCAAGGCCAGCCCCCAGTCTTCGGCGGAGAAGGCCGACCAGAAGGTGCTGGCGGCGTCCTCTGCCCTGCCGGGGCCCTGCCGGCCGTATGCCAGGCCGATGTGGAGCAGGTCCAGATGGTTGGCGATGTTGTCGGTATTGGCATCTCCGGGCCAGACCTCTTCCAGTATGGCCGGCGGTTCGCCATTGTAGCAGATGTTGTCTACGTACAGGCCGGTGCCGCCCACTATGAGCGACTCTACGGGGATCTCTATAACTATGCTGCCCTGCCAGCCCAGGTTGGAAGTGGGCTGGAAGTCTATGCCTACCCCTTCCGGAATATTACCGGGCAGGTCCTGCAGGCTGCCCTGGTAGAGCGCTCCGTTAATACCCAGGACGATAGTGGCGGAGAGGTTTTCGCAGATGGCAAAATCGAAGGACACCCGGTCGGGGACGAGGCCCTGCTCCGCAAAATTGAGGGCCAGCGCGCCGTCCACCCAGAGGCTGGCGCCCTCGGTATCGAAGGGGCAGTCCGCCTGCGGATAGGCCACTATACTCCCGAAGTAATTGTTGTCATTTTCCAGGATGATGGGCTTGGCCCGAACCAACAGCCCGTCTTCCTCGTGGAAGAATGCTTCCGGTTCTTCGGGCCCTGCCAGTTGCAGAGGTTCTCCCAGGCCATCGTAGGCCGAAAATTCCACACATTCCCCAAAGGGGCCACCGCAATCGAAAGAACCGAAACCGGTGAATCCGCTGCATTCGGGATGTTGCTGATCAACGACGATCAGCTCATAGGGCGCGCCGCCGCCGGCCGGGAAAGGGCCTATGATGGGAAAATCCTCGTTGTAATTAAAGGCGCCGTAATTTTCTCCATTGCCCTTTACGACATAGCCTGACTCCCCTACATTATCATACTCGAAGTACAGCTGTACGTAGAAGTTGCCTGCGTCATCGCAATAAGCAAAGCTGGCCTCTACCCCGTAAATGGCGCATTCCTCACCCGGGCCTTCGCAATCCGGTTCCAGGAAGGCCGTGCGCTCGCAGCAGCCCGGCTGGCCGTTGATACACACTTTGACCTGCATTTCCTCGCCGTCGCCCTGGCCAAAATTCGCGATGGTAAGCGGCAGGCTGCTCAGCGGATAAAGCCCGATCATGGTGCCTTCCAGGTTGTACAGGCCAAAGAGGGCGTCACCGGAATTGATGGCCTCAAAGTCCAGATAGAGGTCGTAATATCCATCTTCTCCACAATTGTTCGGTTCAGCGACAAGGCCCAGGATCTGGCATTCCTCTCCGGTGTCACAATCCACCGGGCCAACCTCAATATAACCGAAACAGGCCGGGTCTTCGATATCCAGTATTAGGATGTCGACCACAGAGCTGCCGTCTCCTTCAAAGGGGCCGATGGTGACAAAAGGCTGATCGCTGTCATAATTGTAAGGGCCGAAGATCAGGCCATCGGCGAAGACATAGTAGCCCAGCACGCCCGGATTATTGGCCTGTACTTCCACATCGATAAAGAATTTACCTTCTTCACAGGGATGAGCCTCGGCGATCACCTCACTGAAGATACAGTCGCCATTGCCGCAGTTGGGGGCCTGCATACTGCCTGCCAACTCACAAGCCGTTTCCGGAATGAATACCTGCACCTCCAGCGTTTGCCCCTGGCCCCGGAAAGGGCCGATGGTAACCGGCAGATCCGAGAAGCTGAACTCTTCGGTATAGTCGCCAGCCATTACGTTAAAAATGCCGGAAGGAGTAGTAGTGGGAATATCAAAGTCCAGCGTAGCGGTAAAGGTGCCGTCCTCTCGGCATTCATTGGCCTGCAGGCGGAGCTCACCGCCCGGGCAGGGGCAGTTTATCGGCAGCTCCACGGAGGCACAGCAGCCTTCCTGTCCGCGGTCGCAGATGCGGATTACATCCTGGAAGCCACCGTTGTAAGGCACCTCCAGGGTCAGTGGCAACTGATCATATCTCAGGATGCGCTGGAAACCCGTATTGCTGGAGCGTAGTACGAACTGGCTACTGGTGCCCTGCCTTTCCATATCCACATGAAGCAAATAAACACCGCTACCAGGCAGGCACTCTGCTTCAAGTATGGGCTGGATGCGGCAGGGTTCGCCGCCCCCGCAATCTACCGGGCCCACCTCAAAGCGGTAGGTGCAGTCCGGGATATTCATGGTGGACAGCCGGATCTCGTAGGTATCCTCTGCCGGCAGGGGGCCCAGTTCTATCGGCAGTTCCCCTGAGGAGAACTGGCCGTAATCCTCGCCGTTAATGGCTATCCAGAAGGGATAGGCCAGGTTGGGGTGGGCGGGAAGGAGTTCCGTAATGACGATACTGAACTCTCCCGCCTCATTACAATCTGTAAGGTAGTAGGTTACCTCTTCGATGGGCACACAATCCTCTTCACAGTCAACGGGCGGCAGTACGGCTGAAGCCGTGCAGCCGAAGTTTTGGGAGTCTTGCACTTTGATGACGAGTTCCTGGGTAGTAGGGCCGTTTAACGGCCCCAGGTCCAGCGGCAGGTCTGCATAGGCGAACTCCTGCCCGGTATCGTTGCCGCCGAGCCAGAGCTTAAAGGTTTCGGAGGTGTTCTCGTAGTCGAAGTCCAGCCACACGCGGAATACATTATTGGGCGTGCAGGGCGTAGTACGCAACTGCAGGTTGGTAATGGAACATTCTCCGCCACAGGGTTCGATGGGCGGGAGGGGCTGCCTCAGGCAGCATTCATTTTCTCCGGCGCCGTCACAAACGGTGATATTGGAGCCTTCGTGGGTAGAACAGGGCAGCACCACTTCCACCGGCAGGTTTTCATAGCGATATTCTCCTATTATCTGGCCGTCGACGAACACCTTGAAAAAATCGGAGGCCGGGTTGGACACGGCCAGGTCCAGCAGGGCGACCGCCTGGCCGGAGGCAGTAAAATCGACGATATCGACGATGATCTCGTCAATGGAACAGTCTTCGGGCAGGGCGTTCACGCAGAGGTTATCGATGCGCAGGCCGCCCTCTCCACCGATAAGCAGGCTTTGTACATTACCCTCGAAGATCAGCTGCCCTTCTGAGGCAGAGCCCTCGTGGTACTGCACTTCGAGGGTAACCCCCGGGGCGAGGGCATAAAAGCCGGCAGCCAGGGTATTCTGAATGAGCGGAGCGCTACCGTTGGCCGCCAGGTTGATGGCGCCGCCGTTGTAGTAGAAGTCGACGCTGACGCGCTCTACGAGAGGGGGGAATCCGGTCAGGTCGAACACACTGTTGATGCGCTCCATTTTCAGATGCTTGCCGCTGGCCGCCGTCATTTCAGGGTTGGCTTCCGCCTGCAGGACGATCAGGTCTCCATAGGTATCAAACCAGAACAGGCCCTGAAAGGGAGCGAGCCGCAGGCCGATATCGCTTTCGTTGTATATTTCCGTTCCGGGAGGCGTGCCGGCCGAACTTCCGTACACTTCCGCCTCCAGCCCTTCGAAGGCCATGCAACTGCCGCCGCCATCGTCCGGGCACTCCTTCTGCAGGACGATTGAGCTGCAGCAGTCGGGATTGTCATTTACGCAAACGGTAAGTGTAAAATCCAGGGCATCGGTAAGCGGCTGGATGTCTTCCAGCAGATAGGGCAGATCCTCCTGGCTGATGTAGGCTACCTGCTCGCCTTCCACGTAGACGTCAAAAAAGGTGATCACCGTCAGGGGGCTGAGGTAGTCAAAATCGAGTTTAATGTTAAAATCTCCTTCTTCATCACAACTGACGATCTCCGCCCGCAGGTTGGAGAGGGGGCACTCCATCGGCTCACTGGAATAGCATATATTGTCGATGCCGAACTCCTGCCCGCCGATCAGCAATTGTCGGATCTCCCCCCGGATACACACTCTTCCCCGCTCCAGAAAATCAGAATCGGTATCCCCGGGAGTGATCTCTATGCTGATGCCCGGCCAGTCCATATTGCCGATCTCCGAGAACAACTCTATCACCTTCACTTCCGAACCGTTGATGGAAAAGTTTTCCACTCCTCCCCCATCGAAGTATTCGAAGCATACTTCCGTCAGCGGCTGATCTGTGCCAAAGAAGGCAAATTCCAGGCTATTGTTGCCCAAAAAAGCAAATTGCCCGTCGAGCCAGCCTACGTTCTCGCCCATGATCATGGCGTCGCCAAAACCGGTACTACCGTCAGGGTACTGAATGGACAACAGGCGTACTTCCACTCCATCCTCGTCAAAAATGACATCTCCCGGTTCAACGCCCGTGCTGGGCCCGAACTGAATACTAGGCGGTACATCCTCAAAATCGAAACAGGGAACCTCCTGAGCATCGAGGTGTCCTGCAATGAAAAAGAAGAGAAATAATAGGTTTAAGGGAAAAACTCTGTTCATGGCAGCGATTTGATTTATGACTTTACAAAAATGCCCCGTTAAGCGCCGAAAAAAAAGTACTATTTTTGAGGTTTTTTGAAATTTTTAATACTTTTATGAGGTCATATTTAATCTTAAACTTTTGTATATCAGCAATATAACCTTATTTTTTCTTTTAAAAAAATTGATTTTTTTATGCAAAACAATCGGCTCATTTTATTGCTTCAGAGTTTTGACAGGCGGGAGATGAGCCGTTTTCGGGAGTTTGCCTGTTCTCCTTACTTCAACAAGCACGAGAGCGTACAGCAACTGGTGAGCCATTTGAGCGATATCTACCCCCATTTTGACGAGCGCCGCTGCCACAGGGAATTGCTCTTCCGGCAACTTTTTCCCGGAGAAAAACACGAGCAGCAGAAACTGGCTCTGCTCTTTACCTACAGCATGCGCCTGGCGGAACAGTTTCTCACCATCGAGCAGTTTTGCAGAGAGGAGGAATTCCGAGACCACCTGCTGCTGCGGCAGTTGAGGGCGAAGAAGCAATACAGGGGTTACGAAAGGGCCAGAAAAAAAACGGAGCGGCGATTTCAGGACAGCGCTTCCCGCGGCGGCGACTGGTACTACCGGCAGTATTTGCTGGCTGCCGAAGCGGATGAATATTTCAGCACCTCTTCCGAGCGCCGCACCGACGACAGCCTGCAGCAGAAGCAGCATTTTCTGGACCGTTTCTTCCTGGCGGAAAAATTGCGGGACGCCTGTGAGATGCAGGTGCGCAGCCATATCCTCAAGGTACAGTACAATGACCCTCTGTTTCCATTAGCCTTGCAAGCCGTGGAGTCTCATTTCGAAGCCCTCCGGCAGGAACCCGCCATTGCCATGTACTACTGGCTGTACC
The DNA here is from genome assembly GCA_964454855.1 of uncultured Phaeodactylibacter sp. Classification (GTDB taxonomy): domain Bacteria; phylum Bacteroidota; class Bacteroidia; order Chitinophagales; family Saprospiraceae; genus CAYVVK01. The sequence goes on from CAYVVK010000397.1 coordinate 5,853, forward strand.
AGATGATCTCCCGGCCGTCCGATACCGGATTCTACTTCGAGGCCCTGTCGGCATTGGCAGAGCACCAGGCCCTGCTGCCTGTGCCCGAGCTCAAGGCTATTTACAACTACCTACAGAATTACTGCATACAAAAGATCAACGAAGGAGAAGGCAGTTTCCTGCAGGAGATCTTCAAACTCTATCAGGCGCAGCTGGAACAGGGACTGCTGCTGGAAGATGGATATTTGTCGGAGTGGCATTACAAGAACATCGTCACCACCGGCATTCGCCTGCAGGAAATGAACTGGGTATACCGCTTTATCGAGGGCCATAAAGGGCAATTGCCTGAAGAAGCGCGCGACAATGCCTATCGTTTCAACCTGGCCTCCTACTACTATGCTGCCGAACAGTACGGCGAAGTGCTCCGCCTGCTTATACAGGTAGAATACAGCGACCTGCGCTACAACCTGGGCGCCAAGGCCCTGCTGCTGCGCACTTACTACGACCTGGATGAGTACGAAGCGCTAAAGTCCCTGACCGAGTCTTTTAAACAATACCTGCACCGCAATAAGCT
>CAYVVK010000398.1:0-6403 GCA_964454855.1 uncultured Phaeodactylibacter sp.
AGGACGACTCCCTGGAAACCGGCTGCCAAAACATCACCAAAGTGCCCGCCTGGGACCTGCGCCGGCTGGCCCTGCGCAAAAAGGCCGGCAACGCCCCCTACGTCTCCCCCACCCTCAAGGAACGGCCCCTCGGCCGCTTCCTCCGCCGCCTGCTCGACTCCTTCCCCTTTAATATCCTCCTCGGCGATGGCGGCCTGGTGTACATCCTGAAGGGCTACCGGGAGGGCAAACGGCTGGTCCGGGAACAGGGCATCACCCACCTGTTCTCCAGCTTCCGCCCGTATTCGGACCACATCATTGCTTATTTGCTGAAGCGGCGCTTTCCTCATTTGTACTGGGTGGCGGATTTTCGGGATCTGCATGTGGATTCTGCAGGAAGGAAATTGGTATGGCCTCGTTTCCAGCGATTCTGCAACCGGCACCTACTCAGCAAGGCCAATCTCGTGACCACCGTCTCAGAAGGCCTTAAAGAACAATTAAATAAACTGGCGCCCAGTGTTTTCGTTTTACGCAATGGCATTGGCACCAGGCTGGCCGTTCAAAGCCAATTACCTCTATTTAATACCTTCACCATTGCCTACACCGGCTCACTATATCCAGGCCTGCAGACAGCTGCACCTTTATTTCAAGCCATCAGGCAGCTCCTGAAAAAGGAAGAGCTTAATCGAGATGAAATCAGGTTGGTATATGCAGGTAAAGATGGTGCACTATGGAAACAATGGTTGCAGGATTTTGGCTTGATGGAAATTGGAGTCGACAAAGGATATCTACCGCTCAGGGAGACGAGAGAATTACAGAGCCGGGCTCACATCAACCTTTTGTTATCCTGGAATTTCGAAGGTAATGATGGGATTCTAAGCAGTAAGGTTTACGAATACCTGGCTGCCCAACGGCCCATTATGGCTATAATTAATGGAGAAAAGGATAAGGAGTTGGAAAGGATATTGTCTTATTCTCACTGCCTGACAATTGCTACCCAGGAAGCAGCCGCTACAGATGAGGCGAGAGAATTTATGTGCAAAGCGGAAAAAGGAACAGTTCCAGTTGCGCAAGTCGACATAAAGGCTCATACATGGGATAATTTATTCAGCCTTTTTATTTCAAAAATTGATGGGCAAAATAATGATCCTGAAAATTCTTCACCGCCTCAGGCGATATAGCCCCATTAAAACACCCAGCGCCAGCCAGTATTGAAGCTGAAACAGAATATCCTTAACCACGCTTTCCAGAGAGTGGGACAGTCGCCAGGCCGGTGAGCAAGAGGCTGGCCACAAATAGAAAAAACATCAATTTTGCTGGTTTCATTTTAGGCTTTTTTCCTTGAGTAGAACGGCTACCGAATCAGGCCATCCAGAAGTGCCCACCCTTTATTTCGGTATTTAACCAGGTAGTGATATGGGCATAAGTCACCTCCAAAATCTCTGAAAAAACGCTCCACTCCAGGCAACATGCTGCCTTCAAAATCGTAGGAAAGCCCCTTGCCAGAGACAAACTGAATACTCGACCAGATGGCCAGGGCCGTGGCTCCCCGTACATTTTCGTCCTCGTCGAAACCGGTTAACAAGAGATAAGCCGAGCGGGTATCCCAGGCGATATAAGCTCCGGCGATGGGGTTATCTCCCGAGGCATAACAGACAAATAATGCCCGCGCCTGCCGTTGCGTTAAAGCCTGGTCTATACCAGCAAACCAATTCCAGGAAAAGGTTTTTTTTTTGCCCTTCCGCTGAAAACGGCCTTCAAAGAGACGGAATACCAACTCTGCATCATCAACCTGCCGAACTTCGCAACATCGCGATGCGTAATTGATCTCATTGCGTAGTTTGGAATGAAAATCCGACCATATACGGCCTACATCATCTAAATTTTTGATACGGTAGGAATAGAGAGTCGTTTGTTTATATCCGGCCCATCGAAAAGGCAGCCAATTCCACATCTCGTACTGCAACTTTAAGCGGATGATGGGCAAATCTGGCAACTGTGTAGCCAATCGCCCGATCACCTTCTCCTCAAAAGAACGGCGTTTGTATCTATTCCATTCCTCCCGTGGAAAAAGCAAGGGCCCCAGAAAAGGTGTCAAGGGAGGAGGGGCTATTATTTTAAGTCCATAGCGAGCGCGGATACAGTAGGGTAACAACCCTTCCACTTCTCCGGTGTCTTCATTGAGGCTTACAGCAACCCTCCAGTTACCGGGCCCACATGTGGCATCCAACCACCAGGGCTGGTGAAAGAGGGAGAAAGCGTTTTCACTCCCCAAAATGTTTTGATATACCTTTATGGAATGATGTGCTACTGCCATTATCCGTTAAAATTAGCAGGAATGGCCTGATTTAAGAATATATGTGCGGAATTTTTGGACTGATATGTAAGGACGATAAACCAGTTCCTCCAAATATACTGGAGGATGCCCTTAGGCTTCTCGCTCACCGCGGCCCGGATGGGCAGGGCACCTTCCGGGATGGAGCTCTGGGCCTGGCCCACCGGCGCCTCGCCATCTATGACCTGTCTGATGGTGGCCGGCAGCCGATGGCCTACCTTCACTACCTCATAGTTTTTAATGGCGCCATCTATAATTTCCCGGAATTACGGGAAGAGCTACGCCAGCACGGCTATACCTTCCGCACCAACACCGACACCGAAGTCATAACGGCCGCGTATGACTACTGGGGGAAAGACTGTGTGAATCGCTTTAATGGCATGTGGGCCTTCACCATTTACGACCGCCGAAAAGGGGAACTGTTCTGCTGCCGGGACCGCTTCGGCATTCGCCCTTTTTATTATCTCCATAATGAGCATTACTTTGCTTTCGCTTCGGAGATAAAAGCCTTCGGCGCTCTTCCCGGTTTCAGGTTTAAGCTTAACCGGCAGCGTGCATATGAATTTCTCGCCTACGGTTGGCAGGCTCATACCGAAGAATGTATGGTTCGTGAACTACGGCAATTGCCAGCGGCTTGTTCCGCCATTTTTTGCATCCAGAGTAAAAAACTTACAATAGAGCGCTACTATAAGCTTGAAGAAAATATTGCTTTTTCAGAGGAGAAAACCTTTGAAAGCCGAAGGGCTCAGTTTCTGGCTCTTCTCACTGACAGTATCCGCCTGCGGTTGCGGGCAGATGTACCGATAGCCCTTTCGCTCTCCGGCGGCATGGACAGCTCCTCCGTGCTGGCTCTACAAAGCCAGCTGCAAAACAAGCCGCTGGATTGCTTCTCCGTCCTCTTTCCGGGCACAGTTGGGGATGAAACGCCCTTCGTCGACGCCGTGGCTGGGATGTACCACCCCAACCTCCGGAAATTCACTCCCAACTTTGAGGAGACCATGGCCGCGCTAGACGACACCTGCTGGTATCAGGATGAGCCCATCGCCTCAGCAGCGGTAATTGCCCACGCAAGGATGATGCAGCACATTCGCCGCCAGGGCTTTAAAGTGATGCTCAATGGGCAGGGTGCCGACGAGATCCTCGCCGGGTACGATAAATTCTACTGGCCCTTTTTCAAAGAGCTGGCCCAGTCTCGGCCCTGGCAATTACCAGCTGAAGTAGCCGGTTTTCTTCGCCATACTCCCCCTCCCATCGGAGATGCCTGGCGGCGCTTCCAGCGAAGCCGGCCGGCACCTGAGGCACCAGGCTGGTTACAGCCCGATTTTATTCCTTCAACGGAGCAACGCTTTATACGCAGCAGAGACAAGGATGTAACCAGCTGTTCCCGGAACCTGATCCGCGAAGTCGGCCTGCCGGTCCTGCTCCATTATGAAGACCGCAATGCCATGGCCTATGGTATAGAGAGCCGCCTGCCTTTTATGGACCACCGGCTGGTTGAGTTCAGCCTGGGGCTACCAGCAGGAGATAAGATCTGCTATGGTATCCGAAAGTACATGCTGCGAAATGCTATGAAAGGCCTTTTGCCGAAAAGCGTACTGCAACGGTATACAAAGATGGGGTTTCCGACTCCGCAAGTGGAGTGGATGGCGCAATATTCAGAACTGTTTTTGGAGAGGTTGAAAGAAGCAACTCAAAACTCTGATATATTCACAGGCGATTTACCAGGCATAGCTAAGAGGGCACTTGAAAAAAGGGAAATAGCTTTTTATCCAGTGATCTGGAGAGCCGTAGTTTTTGACATATGGTACCGGCAATTTGACATTCATACTTCCCCCAGAAGTTCGTTCGAATAGCTGATATTATCAATATGGGATTAACATCTATTCAGAAACTCTCGGATCTGATCCTGCAAGGATTCTTTTTGTACACGAGTAGAATACTCTTCCATCAGTTGTTCCGCAGCATTTCGTAGATGTAGAAAATCTCTACTTTCAATCCAATAAATAATCTTTTTTGCTAATTCCCTCCCGGAAGAGTATCTCAATACTAGCTTTTCTAAACTTAACGGTAGGGGATAAAATTCCGGAATTAATGATGGTATTCCCCAACGAATCATATCATTGACATTCCCCGAAGTGCTGCTGAAGCCTGTAAATTCACAAAAAAATCCAACTTTTTTTTCCAGCCGCAATGGAAGTATCAGGAAATCCGCTTTTTTAATCTTTTCGTCGAAATCTTGTTGTGAAAGAATCTGTTCAAAATATTCCAATTGCCCTCCTTTTTCCGTAAATGGAACAAAGTAATGAAGCACTTTCCTAGCCCTCTTTCTTAATACTCCCAATAGACACAATTTTACTGGCAGCTCTACTAACTGTATCATTTCGCCCAGCGCCTCCGCTACCTGTTCATAGTCCCGAAAACCTTCATCCACTGTACCAGGAATAACGATATTGATCACTCCTTGTGGCTCCGAATTATATTCCCAATCACCATTTTCATAGAGGCTAAAGGGCATTGCTTTTACGAGGTGATCCTGCATTGAAAGCCTGTTGGATAAATATTCACTAATCGTTGGCGATGCCACTCCGATAGCTAATGCGGCATTTTTTATCCTAGACTGGATTAGAAACCGCCCACTCAAGATAAAGTAAAAAATTCGAAGCATATCTTTCCAGGGGTTCTCTTTATTGATAAACATACTCTGAAAGGGGAAAAACAGGCCATTCACATTATGCACGATCAAAACGCAGGGCTTAGACATAATTAGGCGTAAGGCACTGTAAGAAAAGTGCTTTAAAGTTATGAGAAACAGGAGGTCACATGACAGAAAATGGCTTCGATAATGTTGTAAGTTTTCCATCTGGCTCTCGCCTTCTTCCGTATGATGCCAATCTATCTTTCTTTGGAAAAATGGGTAGATATCCTGCAATTCATCGGCTATGTTTTTTTTACAAACTACTGTAACTTCATGGCCCGTATCTACCAGTACCAGACAGAAATTTCGGAGTACTTCGATGTGATCCTGAAGTTCGACGAGGCCGATTTTCATGATGGTTGAGTTTCTTTATCCCTCTTTTTCAGAAACGGCCTTATAGCAAAATCCAAGGTTTCAAAAAAAAGTATAAAAAAGAGGAACAGGTAGGCTTTGAATATATATCCCGTACCGGTTGTTTGAGGAGTATACCAGATGAAGGTAATAAAAGCGCTCAGCAATACCGATGAGGCTCTGGGCGGTGTAAGTTTATTAAAATATTTATCCCACAAAGACAAAACCATCCAGCGGATTTCAGTCCTAAATAAAGGTATCGCTAGGATCAGGGGAATGAAAAATAGCCTGGCCTCTCTTACGAGAGCAGAAAGCCAAACCAGAGCAAAATTTTCTATGATTAGTATGGAAGCACATACGATCAGAAACCGAATCTTTTTGTCTTCTCTGCCTTTCTTGTATTTTCTAAACAGTAAAAGCAATGGCAGAGAAATCATAGCAGAGGAAATTGTGACAGCTTCCCTTACCGTCTCAAAATCCTGTAAATTATTCTGCCAGGCATGGAACCTGTTGTTCTGCAAATACTCCCCTGAAATGGCCAGCACTTCTGGACCGAGATACAAATACAAATAAGAGGCATAAAGGGCTATTGGTATTCCCCAAACGATGAGTCCTGTAGAAGAGACTCCACGGCAATGCCATTCGTATGCTATAGCAAATGGAAGGAAAATAAAGCTGGTCTCCCGGCTAATACAGGCAAGGCTAAAAAAAATAATAGCCACTATACGATTGTGCCGAAACAGGAAAAGGAGAAAAACAGTAAGAAAAAAATATTGTACGAAGTCGTCGTAACTACAAATACTGCCATAGAAAGCGAAAATCACCGGTATCGAAAAGAGCGTAAATCCATATAGATATTCGGTTCTTGCTTTTTCCTCGTCGATACTTTTCGCGAGTAAGGGTAGAGCTCCAAGAAAAAGAAATAAGAAAAAATAGTTGATAAGATTGAAGGAGAACTGAAAGGGCACGTTCAATTTTTCATGCATGGTTCGGTGGTGTATTAAATGCGTTGATTAGGCTGCAACCGCATCGGAAAATTTGCC
>CAYVVK010000399.1:0-6402 GCA_964454855.1 uncultured Phaeodactylibacter sp.
GGTATCCAAGGCCCAGGGTATGGCGGACGACATCATTGTCCCAGCTGGCAGGCTTGCCGAAGTCGTATTTCCCAAACCACAAGCCCTCCAGCCGGTAGGCTGCATAAGCGCCACCCAGAAAGGGCGGGCTGTATTTGATGTCTACATAAGAGGAAAAGCTATTCAGGTACTGAGGGCGGGGCGCAAAATTGTCGGTATCGGCCTGATAAAGGGGCAGCTTGTAAAAGGCAGCGATAAGCTCTCCGGAAGCCTGGAAGTAACCCCAGCCGAACTGATAATCCGTCCCTATCAGCCACTGCTGGTAATGGTTGAGGGGCAGCGGAGGCGCCGCCCGTTCAGAGGCTTCCATAAAACTTCCGAAGCCCAGGGAAAAGCCCTGCCGCCAGAAGTAGGCCGGCCTGAGGGCCAGCCGTGTGCTCAGGCCGGGCCGGAAAGGGCCACGTAGCCGCCCGGGCCTGCCGGGGGCGCCGTTGGTAAGTGCCAGCTCCCACTCGATCTGTTGCGGCCTGATGGCCCAGGCAGCCTTCAGCCCGCTGGCGTAACCGCCGTAGTACAACAGGCTGCTGCCCCAGATCACGTCCCCGCCTTCCTGGATCTTAATGTCTTCTCCCATTCCGGGCAGGAAACCGATCTTTTCCGAGATGTTGATATAGTATCCATAGGCCAGTGGTAGCGGAATAAAGGTGCGCTGTACAGAGAACTGCCGCCTGTTGAAAGAGCCAAAAGGGTTGATGAACCGGCCGAGCGCCAGGCTGAAGGGCAGCCCTTCCCCGGCCCAGTGCAGCTGAAGCTGAGGCAGCCGTACCCTGTCGGGAGCCTGGCCGTCCCGCCGTTCCAGTGTCAGGCGGGAACGGACACTCCAGGCGGTGCCCCATCGAAGGCTGGCCAAAAGATTGGCCTGCGCCAGGCCGAAGCGCCAGCCCTGATGAGATTCGTGGATCTCGTTGTAATAGAAATGAGATTTGTCGCCGGCCCGCGATAGCTCGAAGTCTACATTGGCATTGCCTTCTATGCTCAGCTGGCAGAAAGCGGCAGGGCCGAAGGCGGATAGGGCGAGGAGGGTGAAAACCAGCTTCAGGGCCATGGTTTCTAGGGTTGGTTGAAGTGAAAATGACAGGCCACGGCCTTGCCGCCCGACACGCTTATTGTCTGCGTGCACTTTCCGCCATCAATGTGAAAAACCTCCAGGCGGTACCGGCCATCAGGCAAACCGGGCAGGCGATACCGGCCGTTTTCATCGGCACGGGTGAAGTAAGGCGTTTCCAGGCTGAGGATCACCCCGCGCATATGGGTATGGATATCGCAGCTGAGCTTGATGACTCCCGCTTTGTCTATTTTCCGGGGGTGGCTTTCGCCCGGCGGGCGCCTGCCTATGGCAATATGGCGCAGTGTCAGGGAATAAATGCTGTGAAAGAACTGGTCTTCATTGAGGAAATGAACCGTTGACCCTCGGGTGACGGGAAGGACACAGGGCAGAAAGGTTTGCTCTTTTTGGGTGATGTAGGCCCCGGGAGTGGGGGGCAGGCCCGGCCGGAAGCTCAGAGGATGAGCACTGACGATGACATTCCGCTCCGGGCGGGCCAGGGGGTCGTCAGAATGCATGGCCCTGGATCCGTCCTTATTATACATGTCGCCTCGTACCAGGAAAGGCCGCGCCGGCGGCATCTCTATCCTGCCATATATTTCATTGCTGCCGGCGGGCTGAGCGGCGATCCCCACAGGCAGGAGTAAGAGTAAGATACAGATCGTTCTTTTCATCGGGTGAGGGTATTTCTGTTTCTTCCGGCGCATAAAATAAGGTGTTCGGGAAATATCTGGCAACCTCCTTGAGTAAGCGGCGGCAGGCAGTTTTTAGAGTGGGAAAGATCTTTAGTTGCCGGTAAACCGCATAAATCCACTTATTTGCAACATATGTCCAGATACTTGAAAGATATGTCCATGCCTTATTTGCCAGGATTGCGGAAATTGCACACGGAAAAGCACCTGAAACCCATTTTATACCCTGTTGGCCTCAAAAGGCAAGTATCATGAAGCGGCGATCAGACTCACTGCCGGGGAATTGAAAATGCCGAACCTGAAGAAAACATTCATATTTGACCCCCCCCCAAAAACCAAACCCAAACCCAAACATTGGAAACACACTGCCGGCTCCGCAGAAATGCGGAGCCGGAAATTTTAAGTAATTTCTTTCCATACTAACCCAAATTTGAACTAAGGTTCCCTGATGCGATCAGCGCATTTAGGGCTCTTGATTTTTACCAGGTGTATACTACCCGTCTTTAAATGGGGCATCTTACCTTCCTTCATTTAAAAAAGCAGTGTTATCTTCACTTATGACAAAGAATGCTCCATTCCCCTCTCTGGGTTTATTAGAAACTGATTTATGGACCGAATTATACTGATACGGCTTTTTTTTCTATTGATTCCCTGCACTGCAAACTTCGGGCAGGACTGCCCTCTGCCCAGTGGCAATTTTATCTCCCTGGGAGATTTTGGTTTCGGCGCCGATAATGTAGCGCCGGATACTCCCTACCTGGCTCCTTCCTGGTACGCCTATACCCTGGCTCCTCCTCTGGACACCGGCGCGTATACCATTACCCACAATACGGCGCCCTGGGCGCAGGGCCTCAACGGCGCCTGGCTGGAAGTGGAAGGCCTCAGCGGAAGCCCGGAGGGATACATGATGGTGGTCAATTCCACCGCTTCGCCCACTGTATTCTGGGAGCAAACCGTAGATCTCTGCAGCGGCACGGAATACCAGTTCTTCCTGGATGGCATTAACCTCTATCATCCGGATTCGGCGGAGGTAGCTCTTCCCAGCCTGAGCTTATATATCAACGGGGCTCTGGAGGCCACCCTCGGCACTTTGCCACAAAATGGCGAATGGCAGTTCCTTTCGCACTCCTTTTCCCTGGACCCTGCTTTGGGCCAGGTGCTCATCGAGCTGCGCAACGATACGCCGGGGGAGGAGGGTAATGATTTTGCGGTAGACAACATCAGCTTACTGCGCTGTGATCAATCCTTTGATGCCGTGGAACCAGATCCGGCGCCGCGCTGCCCCGGTGATACGATCCGCCTGCAGGCCCAGTTGCCGGCAGCCTACGAAGGCTACTGGCTGCGCTGGCAGGTGTCTTCTGACGGGGGGCAGAGCTGGGTGGATTTCGGCAACCCCACCGATGGCCCGGCCTTCCTGGCGGAGGGCATTCCTGTGAATGCCAGTTTCCGGGCGCTTGCCGCCGAAACCGAGGCCGATCTCTTTAACGGGCTCTGCCTCCTTTTTTCTAATCCCGTGGACATCGGTTACCAGTCGCCGGAAGACTGCCTGGATGCGATCACCACCTTCGGCGGCCTTTGCGCCGGCGAGCTGGGAGATAATGTATTCCCGGACGGAGACTTTGGCTCCGGCGAGGAGAACATCCTGCCTTTCGACCCCGGCCTGGCTCCGGGCTATGTCTATGAGTTCAACCCGCCGCCCAACGACGGCAACTACACCATTACCAATAATACCGAACCCTGGGGGGGCTTTGCTGCCGACACCTGGATCAATATCGGTGACAACAGCCCGGACCCCAACGGCTATATGATGGTCGTGAATGCCATTCCCGAGCCGGGCCTTTTTTACATTAAAACGGTGGAGGTCTGTGAAAATACCCTCTACGAGTTTTCTGCGGACATCATTTCCGTAAACCGCCCTTCGGCCTCGGAAGGCTTTACCGAACCCAATATTTCTTTCCTGATCAACGATGTGGCGGTTTTCAATACGGGAAATGTGCCCATTGATTCCACCTGGCGCACTTTTGGCTTTACCTTCACTACCGCCCCCGGTGTAACGGAGCTGACGCTGGCCCTGCGCAACAATACGCCCGGTGGACAGGGCTTTATCGGCAACGACCTGGCGCTGGACAACATCTCCCTGCGCGCCTGCGGGCCGGAGGTAAGCATCGCCGAGCGCAGCGCCGGGCCCTACTGCCCCGGGGATCCCATCACCCTGTCGGCTACCGTTGGCACCGGTTTTTCCGATCCGCAGATACAGTGGCAACTCTTCGATGAGGCCAGCGGCGAGTGGGAAGATTACGGCAGCCCGGGCTTTGATACCCTCATTACGGTGCCTTCTCTGGCTCTGGGCGCCCGGTTTCGGGTACTGGTGGCGGAGACTTTCCAAAGCCTCGGCCTGGAGAACTGCCGGGTGGTTTCCGAAGAGTTTACGGTGGCTTTTGAGGATATCGGCAATTGCTTTGACTCACCGGTGAACATGGAGGGTACGGCCTGTAACGGCCAGCTGGGGTTCGGCGCCGTGCCGGAAGGGGATCTCGGCAGCGGGCCGGAAGTATTCGGGCCGGAGCTGGCTCCCGGCACTACCACCCTGGCCTATCAGGATACTACGCTTCCCGCCGCGGGGGCTTATGCCTTGCTTAACTTCTGGGAAGAGGACATCTGCCCGGATACCACGGCCAGCCCCTGCTGGTGGCTGCCCATTGAGGATAATGATGAGGAAGATCCGGAAGGCTACGGCATGGTGGTGAACGGAACAGGGGCAGAGCGGGAGATCATCTACACCGGAAGGGCGGAAGTCTTCTGTGAGCGCACCACTTATCAGTTTTCTGCCTCAGTCTTCAACCTAAGCCATCCTTCCTATGCGCCCTTCAATGCCGGAAGCCCCGATTCGGTAGTATTGCCCAATCTGGATTTCATCGTTGGTAAAGAAGGCACCCCGCTGGAACTGTTGCAGGTAGCCCCCGCCAATTACAATACCGGAGATATTCTCAACGACACGACCTGGCGTACCTACGGCTTCACCTTTACCGTGCAGCCGGGCGCCGATGCGCTGGTTTTTGCCATTCGCAATAATGCCGCCGAAGGTTTCGGCAACGACTTCATCATAGACAACATCAGCATCAGCCCCTGCGGCGGGCCTATGGCCATTCAGCGTGAGGGCATTTGCCCCGGCGAATCCGTTACGCTGGAGGGCATCTTCGACAACAGCTTCTTCGCCGATCCCGCCATTCAGTGGCAGCAGAGCATCGATGAGGGCCTGAGCTGGAGCAACCTGCCCGGGGAAACCAACCCCAACCTCTTCCTTGCCGATCCGCAGGCCGGCCATCAGTACCGCTTCCTGATCGCCGAGAACCCTGCCAACCTTAGCATCCCCACCTGCCTCATTCCCTCGCCGGTGGACACCATGGGCTTCCTGGTGCAGTTTGCCGATACGCTGAACCAGGCCATCTGCCAGGGGGAAAGCGTTCAGGTGGGCAATAATACCTTTACCGAAGAAGGCCTGTACCAGATCCCCTTTACGGCAGCCAATGGTTGTGACAGCATCGTCACCCTCGATCTCGCCGTCAACCCGGTATTCAACCAGGATATCACGGCAGCTATCTGTGAAGGCGATTCTTTCCTGTTCGACGGGCGGGAGTTGACGGAAGCCGGGCCTTACACCGGCACCTTCCAGACGGTTGCCGGTTGTGACAGTACCGTCAACCTCAACCTGCAGGTGATTCCCGCCATACGGGAAAACCTCAGTGCCGCCATCTGTCCCGGGGAAAGTTTCCCCTTTGGCGGGGAGGAACTCACGGAGGCCGGCACCTATGAGCGCAGTTTGACGGCCATGAACGGCTGCGACAGCATCCTTACCCTGGAGCTTACCGTATGGCCCCGCTTCGAGGCCGAAGAGGAAGTGCCGCTGTGCAGGGGCGATACCTTTCAGGGCATTACGGTATTTTCCGACACTACTCTCATTTTCGAAGGGCAAACGGTTCAGGGATGTGATAGCATCGTGACATACCGCCTTCTGGTGGAGGATCTTTCCGGCTTCAGCATAGTAGGGGAGGGGCAGTTTTGTGGCAGCGGCTCCACGACTTTGGCTGCGAATGGCACTTTTGCGGCCTATGCCTGGTCTACCGGCGCTACTACCGCCCAGATCACTGTGGATAAGCCCGGCCTGTATGGCCTAAGGGTAAGCAGCGCCCGGGGCTGTACGGCTGTAGACAGCATCGAGGTGGAGGAAGTAGAATTCCTGGCCGACATCGAGGGGCTCGATCCGCTGTGCAGTGGTGAAGAGACGGGAGCCATCCGGGTGACGGGCCTGCAGGGGGGCACTCCGCCCTACCGTTTCCGCCTCGGCGAAGGCCCCTTTCAGGACAATGGCCTGTTTAACGGCCTTCCGGCGGGCGCCTACCAGTTGCTGGTGCAGGATGCCGCAGGCTGCGAAATCCGCGAGGAGGTGCAGCTCAATGATCCTTTACCCCCGCAGGTATCCATCTCCGGAGACGATAATATTCAGCTGGGAGACAGCACCTTGCTGCAGGTGGAGCAAATCGGCGACAGCCTCCGGGATATAGCCTGGAAGCCTTCCACCGGACTGAGCTGCCCGGACTGCCTCAACCCCATCGCCCGGCCCGACAG
>CAYVVK010000400.1:0-6401 GCA_964454855.1 uncultured Phaeodactylibacter sp.
CCTTCACTGCCCGCGATCCGCGGGGCTGCATGCTGTCCGTTCCTTTCACGATCACGGTGGAAGATACGCGCTCAGTTTACGTACCCAGCGCATTTTCTCCCAACGACGACGGCGCCAATGACTTCTTTACCGTATTTCCGGGTAAGGGGGTAGATCGCATCCTGCAGTTCCGGGTATTTGACCGCTGGGGCAATACGGTTTTCGACTCTGGGCCCAGTGAAGCTGGGGCTGTTCCCGGCTGGGACGGTAGTTTCCGCGGCCAAAGGCTGAACCCTGCGGTATTTGTATGGCAGCTGGAAGTGGCCTTTGTAGATGGCACTACCCGGGCATATGAAGGAGAGGTGTTTTTGGTGCGTTGAAAGGAAAGTAGGGGAGTGGAGTTAACCGCGAAGGCGCAAAGTACGCGAAGCATGAAATGGCTTTAGCGTACTTTGCGCCTTCGCGGTTAATCATTTACTCTGGTTTTGGCAGGTCATTCCGTGGCCCGAACCTCCTGCGGTTGTGGCTGCGGTTGTACCTCTTCCGTTTTCGGCCGTTTCTTGCCCATGGCCTCCGCGTACAGGTTCTTATCGAGGGTGAGGTTGGGGCTGCCGAAGAGGATGCGCCACCAGGCCCGTAGAGAGGGATATGTTTTCATGTCCTTGACGATGTCCATCATTTCGTGGAAAACCAGGTATACCGGGTTGTAGGAGTTCACCGGCTTGAGGATGCCGTAGTTGGGCTTTTCTTCTTCTGCCTGGAAGGTGCCGAAGATGCGGTCCCAGATAATAAAAGTAGAACCGTAGTTCTTATCCACGTACTTATCATTGGTGGCGTGGTGCACGCGGTGGTGAGAAGGAGTGGTGAAGATATACTCAATGGGGCGAGGCAGCTTGGTAATGAGCTCGGTGTGCAGCCAGAACTGGTACAGTACTTCTATATGGTGGACGATAAAAAAGATCACAGGATGGAAACCCATCAGCGCTACGGGCAGGAAGAAGATCACTTTCAGTTGCTGTATCCAGGATAGGCGGAAAGATACGGTGAAGTTGTACTGTTCCGAGGAGTGGTGCGTCACGTGGGTGGCCCACCAGAAGCGTTGTTCGTGAGCAATGCGGTGTGCCCAGTAGCGGCAGAAATCCATGCAGACCAGGCACAGGATGAATGACCACCAGGTAGCCGGGATGGACCAGGGCACTACGTTGTAAAAAAAGAGCACTACGGCGAAAGTGGCGGCCTTGGTCAGTGCCGAAGAGATGATATTGCCGATGCCTACTGCGGTTGCCGCCAGCGCGTCCTTGGTGTCATAGGACTTACGCAGCTTGTGCATACGGATGAAATATTCGACAAATACCAGGGCGAACATGACCGGTGCGGCGTAGATGATAATAGGCGGCAGGTCCATAGCAAAAACCTGTTCCAGCGTTAATTTGGGTTTGTCCATTGCGGAAACGTATTACTTGATTAAAAATTTGATGATTAGAGTTCGAGGGGTCAACGGTTTGAGAAGTGCTCTTGGCTAGAGGCAGTTCAAAGATAAACAGGAAAAATCAAAATCAGAAACTCCCTGAGGGGGCTCTCGAAAAAAATGACAATTGAATAGCCCAAGCCTGCTCTCCCATCAAAAAGAATTGGACATTGCCAGAAAAACTCTGATCTTTAAGTGTAACCTTGTGAGCCTTCGCCACATCATATTGACGTATAAAAACTTAGGATAAATTATGAAAGTCCTTTTTAAAAGTATTTTGGCTCTTTTTTGTTCGGTGCCTTTCCACCTTTTTGCCGCCCAGCAGGCGAGCACCCTTTTCAACCTGATGGAACGGGAGGGCATTCTCGTGGTAGAGTTGGAGCTCAGCCTCAGCACGCTGGAAGAAAATCAGAAGACGCTGGAAGAGTACCCGGGCGTCCTGCGTTTTACCGACAATCGCGGGAATTTGCAGGAGTGGGAAGTTGAGGTGCGTGCGCGCGGCCGCTATCGCCGCCGCATCTGTGTTTTTCCGCCCCTCAAGATCGATTTCTCGAAAAGCGAGCTGGAGTCTAAAGGCCTGATGCCCTATGATGACCTCAAGCTGGTGACCCATTGTATGGAGGACGGAAAAGGGGAAGAAACCCTGCTGCGCGAATACGTAGCTTATCAGCTTTACGGCATAGTTGCTACCCGTTATTTTCGCACTCAGCTGGTGGAGATCACCTATATCGATTCGGATACCGGCAACCGCCTTACCGAATATGGTTTCATACTGGAAGACACCGATGAAATGGCTGCCCGCTTCAACAGCGAGGAAGAGGAGGTATATGGCCTGGGCCAGGCACAGGTGGACCCCGAGTCTTACCATACCAATGCCCTTTTTCAGTACATGGTAGGCAATGCCGACTGGTCGCTGGAAATGGGGCGCAACCTCAAGATCATGCGACCAGAAGACGGCGGTAAGCACTGGCTGGCACCCTACGATTTCGATTTTTCCGGCCTGGCCGATGCGGCCTACGCAGTGCCCAAAGAGGAAGTCGGCCAGATGACAGTAAGGCAGCGCGTATATCTCGGAAGCGAAGAAAGCCTGAATAGCCTGCAGCCTGCCATCCGGGTTTTTCGCGCCAGGAAAGAGGACATGCTGGGCCTCATTTCCGGTTTCAAACTGCTCAACAGGCGGGCCCGCAAGGATATGGCCCGTTATCTGGAAAGTTTCTTTGTGGAACTGGAAGAGGGCAATTTCCCGTCCAAAGGGGAAACCAACAGCTCAAGGCCGGCCGCAACGGGAAACTTCTAAGTGAGCAGGCGCCCTTCTATCTCTTCGCGCATTTCCAGCAGTTCCAGTTCTTCGTTGTACACGGCATCGAGGGCGAAGGTTTGTTCCCGCATCAGGTACTGATAGATCTGCCAGTCGGTGGGCGGAGTGGGGATATCGGGGATCTTATCGGAGGCGGCCCACTCCAGGGTGCCTTCATCGCAGAAAGGAGGAGGGATGCTTTCGATATCCGCGAGTTTTTCGGCTTCCGGTAATAAAAAAGCAGTTTCAGGCTTTTTAAAATTGCGGAAAAGTTTTATCTTTGCACCCTTATTCAGAAGAAGAAAAGCTGAGAGTCATGAAAAAAGATATTCATCCGGACAACTATAGGCTGGTCGTATTCAAGGATTTTTCGACGGGGGACGCATTTCTCGCGCGTTCCTGTGCGCCCACGAAGGACACCATCAACTGGGAGGACGGTAAGGAATACCCCCTGGTGAAGCTGGAAATTTCCAGTTTTTCTCATCCCTTCTTCACCGGTAAGATGAAGTTCGTGGATACTGCGGGCCGCATTGACAAGTTCAATAAGAAGTTCTCCAAGTCCCGTTTCGCCAAGAAAGAATCTGAAGAAGAAGAAGAATCCGAGTCTTAATACGCACTCCGGAAAACGAGATAAGAAAGCCCCTCCCTGCCGGACCGGGGCTTTTTTAATTCCCTCCCACCTCAAATCTTGATTGCAGGCGAGTTTACCTTATCTTTGCAATAGCCCTCCCGGGCCAATGCCTTTGCAAAACCAATTTTATGACAAATATAATCCTATTTGACAATGAAATTCGGGACCGTCTCCTGCCGCTGACCTTTCTGCGCCCGACATGCGAATTGCGGGTAGGCATACTCACCATCCGCGAAAAATGGGAGCGATGGCTGGGCGGAGACATTTCCTACATCACTCAGGACTACCTTTCGGAAAAGTACCCCATCAACCACGGCAAGGTAAACTACATCATCAACGGCTCGGTACTGCCTTCCCCGCAGCTGATCCGCCTGATCAGGCAGATGGACTTCAACGAGGCTTTTCTCAAAGATGAAGAACTGATCGTGGCCAAGCTGGACGAAGAGCAGATCGAAACCCTGATTAAGGATGACGATATCGAAGAACTGCGCGGTTTCGACCTGGAGGGCACCCAGTACCTGAAAATTAACCACCTCTGGGATATCTACCAGCTCAACCACCAGGCCATCGTGGATGACTATGAACTCCTGACCCGCACGAGAACTTCTCAACCCCTCAGTGACACCAACCGCGTGCTCGGCCCTCCGGATCAGGTCTTCCTGGAAGAAGGCGCCAGGGTGGAATGCGCCACCCTCAATGCGGAGGAAGGCCCTATTTACATCGGAAAGGGGGCGCAGGTAATGGAAGGGGCTACCGTCCGGGGAAGCCTCGCCCTGTGTGAAGGCGCCATCGTAAAGATGGGCAGCCGCGTATACGGCGGCACCACCCTGGGGCCGCACTCCAAAATAGGAGGGGAGGTAAACAACGCCGTACTGCAGGCATACTCCAACAAAAGCCATGATGGTTACCTGGGCAATTCCGTACTCGGCGAATGGTGCAACCTGGGCGCCGACACCAATACCTCCAACCTGAAGAACAATTACGAGAATATCAAGCTCTGGGATTATTCCCAGGAACGCTTCATCAAAACCGGCATGCAGTTTTGCGGCCTCATTATGGGCGACCACTCCAAGACGGGCATCAATACCATGCTGAATACAGGAACCGTAATTGGCGTATCCTCCAATGTGTTCGGGGAAGGGTTTCCGCGCAACTTCATCCCCTCTTTCTCCTGGGGAGGAAAGCACGGCTTTCAAACCTACCGCACCGACAAGGCCTTCGAAACCGCCGAGCGCGTCATGGCGCGGCGCGGTGTGGAATTCGATGTGCAAGACCGCCTCATTCTCCTTCGTATTTTTGAGGATACGGTGAAATTCCGGCGCTGGGAGAAGGATTAGTTTCGAAACTCAAAATACCTCACTCCAAACTATTTTGAAACAGCCTTACTGGAAAAAAATACTGAGCTACTTCGTGGAATGGCATGTCGAAAGTGCTCCCAGCGATTACAACCCGCATCTGTACGTCAGCCTGAAGAACGGGCGCTACCAGTTGTGCACGGCCAATGCGGTCTATTCTTACGAAGACCTGTACACCAATTTCAAATGGGCCTTCGAGCAGGCCAAACTGGAAGTATTACCCATCGGGGAGGTGTTGCTTCTGGGCTTGGGCCTGGGCAGTGTGCCTCAGATGCTGGAACAGGTATTCGACAAGAGATACCGTTACACTGCCGTGGAGCTCGACGAGGAGGTCATCTACCTTGCCAACCGCTACGTCCTCTCCGGCCTGCAGTCGCCTATCAGTACCATCTGTGCGGAAGCCTATTCCTTTATGCTGCAGAATGAAGAGCAGTACGACATGGTCTGCATGGATATTTTCCTGGACGATACGGTGCCCAGACATTTCGAATCGCGGGAATACCTGGAAGCCTTGCGCGATGCCTTGTCTCCCAATGGCCTGCTGCTCTACAACCGCCTGGCGGATAAACCGGAAGACACGGAGAAAACGAAGGCCTTTTTCGAGCGGCAGTTCCTGGCTGTTTTCCCCGAAGGCGGCTACCTGGATGTGGGCGGCAACTGGATGCTGTTCAACCGCAGAGAGATGCTGAAGTAGCAGCCATCTCTCTCTTTCACCGCCCTGGCCAGAAACCATACAAGCATGCAACAATACAGCAATGTAGTTATCCTGGCATCAGAAACTCCGGATAGCTCTTGCTGTTTCTCCCGTCAAATTCAACTTGCGGCAGGCTTTTGCCCTCATTCCATTCCCTGAACTCGGAGAAGGCCAGTTCTGTCCCGCGCTGAAAATTATCGGCCATACTGCCCGACTGGCTGAAGGCTTCCAGCCCGAAAGTGTAGTGGGTTTCCCCGAACACCTTGATCCGGGTGAGTTCCACCTGGCAGCCCTCCTCCACGAGGGCGCCCATGCTGGTTTTCGCTACCTCGCCGCCGGGGGCAAAGTGATAGGTAAAGCCACATCTTTTTTTGCGCACGCTGACCCAGTCGTGCTTGCCTTCCCGGATAATGCCCAGCGCCAGGCCATCGTCTTCACAAAGCCCGAAGCTCCATTTTATCCAGTGCTGTACATTTCCTTTTGCAGCGGGATAGGGAAAAAGCTGCATCCCTGGTTCATTGATCAGTTGTTTTACCTCTATGCGCCCCTCGCGGAGTTTGATGCCTGGCCTTTGGAGGCCTACCAAAGGGAGGTAAAAGTCGGTGCGTTCGGCCGTATTGTTGTCATCGAGGGAATGGCCGAGGGTTTCCATCCAGCCGGAAAGGGCTTCCGGGCATTGGCTGAAGAACCAGCGCACTTCATAGCTTGGGAACAT
This sequence comes from uncultured Phaeodactylibacter sp., assembly GCA_964454855.1. Taxonomy (GTDB): domain Bacteria; phylum Bacteroidota; class Bacteroidia; order Chitinophagales; family Saprospiraceae; genus CAYVVK01. The sequence continues at coordinate 6,140 of CAYVVK010000400.1, forward strand.
GGCGTCTGATGTTTACTCCAGTAAACTAATATTGTGCCGTACGGCCTCCAGGTAAGCCTCACATTGCCGGCTGGCGTACTGGCGGTAGTAATTGTCTTCCGGTAAGTTAAGGAAAACTTTTTGAGCCTGCATCAGGTGAGCGGCAGCATTCTCGAGTAATTCCAGCTGGGCTTTGCCGCTTTCCACCTCATCAGAGAGGCGGGATAAGGCCACGGCCTGGTTGATCAGCAGGCCGGCGTAGAGTTCGGTTTGCCAGTCGCGG
>CAYVVK010000401.1:0-6383 GCA_964454855.1 uncultured Phaeodactylibacter sp.
GTAGTTGGTGTTATAATAGATTGATAACCCGTTGATTATTTCGACTGCCGACTGCACTAGTGCCGGAGGCATTAGCGCTGGATCAAATATTAGCCTGTACGGTTCCGGCCGAACTTCATACTGTTGGCTTCGGCACATGCAGTTTGATGGCCTGGATACCGTGCCGGAGCTCTCATGCTAATCTGGTTGAAGGTTTTAAGAAAGGCCTCTCAGGTTCATGGAGCCGATCTGGAAATCCGATAACAATTCATTTAATTCCTGTGAGATCTCCCTGGTGTAATCTTTCCTGATTGCAGTGCCTGATTCTTAAGTTTCCATATTGGCTGTTTTTATCATTATAAACAAGTTCAAGGTATTTTAGAACTGGCTGCAAAGCAGTGATTTCGATCACCAAAAGAATACACTTGGATCTGTTTAAAAAAACTTCCTTCCTTTTCTGGCCATCTTCCGCAGCAGCGGGCTGCAGCGGTACCTGTCCTCCAGATATTCCTCATGCAGGCGGCCCAGTGTAGCCACGCAGTGGTGGATGCCTTTCTCATCCGCCCATTGTAGCAGGCCTTTGGGGTAATTGACGCCCTGCGTCATGGCCAGCTCGATGTCCTCTTTGGAGGCGATGTTGAGGTAGAGGGCATCGGCGGCTTCATTGATCAGCATGACGAGGATGCGCCAGACGATCTGCTCGCCCAGTTTTTTATCCTTGGCCGGTTCCGGGTTTTGGGCGCCCTCGCGATAGTCGTAGAAGCCGCGGCCGGACTTGCGGCCCAGGTAGCCGGCCTCGGCCAGGCGCTTTTGGGTAAAGGAGGGCTTGTAGCGGGGATCGTAATAGAAAGCCTGGAAGACCGTCTCTGTGACTTTGTAGTTCACATCATTGCCGATGTAATCCATCAGTGTGAAGGGCCCCATACGGAAGCCGCCGATCTCCGTCATGGCCCAGTCGATGGTAGGTACATCGGCCAAGCCTTCCTCCAGGATACGCAGGGCCTCCCCGTAGAAAGGGCGGGCGATTCGGTTGACGATAAAGCCGGGCGTATCCTTGGCCACTACAGCAGTTTTGCCCCAGCTTTGGATGAGTTCGCGGGCTTTTTCCAGGGTGCCCTTACTGGTCTGTACGGCGGGGATGATCTCCACCAGCTTCATCAGGGGCGCCGGGTTGAAGAAGTGGATGCCGAGCACGCGTTCCGGGGTTTTGCAGGCCGCGGCAATAGCCGCTATAGAAAGGGAAGAGGTGTTGGTGGCGATGATGCAGTCATTGGAAACGATGTCTTCCACCATTTCGAATACTGATTTTTTGGCATTCAGGTCCTCTACAATGGCCTCGATCACCAGGGCGGCCTCTTTGAAATGCTGGATGCGTCCTACGTATTGGATTCGCCCCAGGACATCGTCCGCTTCCTTCCGGCTGATCTTCTCTTTTTCCACCAGCCGGGCCATGATCTTTTCCAGCTTTTCTCGGGCTCTTTTCAGTGCCTCAGGGTTACTGTCGTAGAGGAATACGGTGTGGCCTGCCGTGGCCGCCACCTGCGCGATGCCGCTGCCCATGGAGCCGGCGCCTATGATGCCTGTTTTCATATAAATGCGTTTAAACCTGCCAGGTTTGTCGACAGCCAGGCCATAGGAAAACCTGGCAGGTTTTTTCTGTGAATGGCAGGAAAGAAAGCAAAATTGTGGGAATTTACAAAAGGAAAGGTGTCAGGCATTATCCCTCTTCGTTAAGCTGAGCCTCGAGGTAAGCGTTCCAATCCGGCGCCTCTGCTTTTTTCAGAATATGCCTGATCCAGGCCTCCCGTTCGAAGCTCATGACCCGCAGCTCCCAGATGCAGGCGGCCTCGCCACTAGCGGTCATCTCTTCGAATGGAGTGGGTTTTTCCGGCAAGGAACGGAACACCCGGTGGCGCAACTCGTTGTCCCGCTCCCACCAGTCGAGTGTGACGGTATTAAAAAGATCAGCCTGGTGAAGAATGGTGAAGGCCTGGGCGTAGCGCTCTGTCGTGATTGCCGGTAGCGGCAGATGTTGTCGGGTGATATCTTTGGCTTTTCGGATCAGAGGCTCGCCCGGCCGTTCACCATGCTGGCAGATACCGTAGAGCTTGATGTGCCAGCCCCGGTATCGCCATACATCTATTAACCGGATGGAGCGTTTCGTAAATGCCTGAATCGTTATTGGCTCCATGCTGTTCCAAATTTAAGTATGTGCGGCTGTCGCAGCTTGTCTAATATTGCGGATCCATCAATCCCCATACAAAAAAGCCCCCGGAAAATCCGCGGCCGCCTCTTTCTGCTTTCCGCTCCAGAACTCAATATCCATGCGGTAAACGGCGGTGCGTTTCCATTCCTCGGTGGTGGTGGGGCGGTAGTCCTTTCCAGGTGTCAGATGGGTAAAGTATTTGTCCAGCAGTTTTTGCAGGGCGGCAAAGGCCTCCTCCTGGCCGTCCACCACCCGGGCGCTGCCAAAGGCGGCCACGCCCTTGTACTCCACACTCATTTCCAGGGCTTCTTTGGCAGGCAACAGCCGCCCCATCTCGCTGATACTGAAACAGGTTTTAGGGTTTTCCTCGAGGATGCTGCGGGTACGGCCCTCCCGGGCGGTGTGAAAATAGATGGCGTGCCGCTCACTGTCGTAGCAGAATATGTTGGAATTGACAAAGGGTTGCCCCTCATGGGAGAAGGCGAACACCCCAAAGGGTGCTATTTTTATGAACTCGATGATCCAGGCGTCCTCCTTCGCCCGGTCTTTGCGGCGCACTTCATTGGGCGCTTGCTGTAAATAGGATCTTGGCATGTCCGGAAATTGTTTTGCTACAAAGAAACAGTAAAATTGGTTGGGTGTAAAGAGCCAATTTGGGTAATTAGATGGGGCCAATTGCCCTTGGGGTTTAGAATTTAGAGGGGGGGCAGCCAAGGGCGAGCAACAAATCAAAAATCATAAATCAAGATTTATAGATCCAACATCCCTCTACCGCTCTCCCTCAGCCACTACCGGCAGCACAATGAACGAGGCTCGTTCCGGCGAATGATAAACCGTTTTATCCGCCTTTACCTTGCGCCGGCTGCGGCCGAAGGGTTCTCCCGTTGGGGTTGACGTCCCAGCGGGGGAAGTTGCTGCTGGAGACATCCACGCGGATGCGGTGGCCTTTTTTGAACACATTGGCGGTGGGGAAGAGCTCGATGTGGAGTTCGTATATTTTGCCGGGTTGGATAAGCTCTCGTTCGTGCCGGCCGTTGCGGTAGCTCATGCGCATGATGGCGTCGGTGAGGTTCATATCGAAGCCGGATGGGAAATCTTCGCTGGGCGGGTAAACATCCAGGAGGTAATCTTCAAAATTCGGGGCGATGGAGAGCGGGTTGAGCCCCCGGCGGAAGGGTCAGGCATGGTACCAGTCCTCGATCCGCTCCTGCTCAAAATGAGTCTTGACGACGGGCTCATCGATCTCCAGTGGAATTTGCCGGAAGGCCCAGGTGAGTTCCCGCCCCAGTTCGAAGGCGCCGCTCTGCCGCACCGCGTGGTTCCAGGCGTTGGCCATGCCACCCATGTTGAGGATCAGAGCGGACAGGCCCGCAGGCTTTAGTTTGGAAGCATCTGCTCCGGTATGGGCGCCGTAGGAGGTGCCCCACATGGCCACCCGGCCGTCGGCGTAGGGCAGGCGCGCCAACCATTCCACCGTCCGGGCTCCGTCTGGTGCTTCTTTAAGGTTGTATTTGGTGAACACGCCCCCGGAATCGTAGCGGCCGCGCAGGTCCTGCAGGGCCACTATATAGCCCCGGCTGGCAAAATACCTGGCCTGGGTAGTGAAGCGCGCTCCGGCCTTCCCGTAAGGGGTGCGCTGGAGTAGCAAGGGCAGGGGAGAGGTGAGTACGGCACTATCCAGTGCCGGGCGGTAGATGTCGGTGGCCAGCAGTATGCTGTCTTCCATTGGGATCATGAGGTTGTGTTCCACCACCACATCCTGCAGGGCATCCTGCCCAAAAGCGGGGGGCAATACGGCAAAAGCCAGTATGAAAAGGAACAGCCGGCGACAGGTGGGCCAGGTTTTGAAAAAAAGTGAAAACGGCATTGGCTTTTTCATATGTCTTTCTTTCAGCTGGTATAAAGAAACGTTTTTTCTGCGTATTGGAGGCTTGACAAGTTTACTGTAGGCCATACCGGGGAAAATTTGTCAAGCCTGCCCATCTGCTGGTAAAAGCCGTTTTTTTTCATACAAATACTTAAATTGGCATGTTAAATACACTTGATTTCACCACATCAGCAATACCAATATGCCGATACATCTCCTGTTCAGCACTCTGAGATGGGCTGAAAATGATCAGCCTAAATACCTGCAACTTTACGAACACATCCGCCAGGCCATTCTCAGCGGCCGGTTGAAGAGTGGAGAGCGGCTGCCGCCCAGCCGGAAGCTTGCCCGCGGCCTCGAGATTTCCCGCACGACCGTCATGCAGGCCTACGAGCACCTGGAGGCGGAAGGCTACCTTTCCAGCCATACCGGCTCCGGCACCTTTGTCAGTGAGGAGTTGCCGGATCAGATGCCGAAAACGGCTCCGCCGGTGGTAGTAGCGGGCCAGGAACGTTCACGCCCTTTGCTGTCCCGGCGGGCTGATGCGCTGATGGCTCATTCCAAAATGGCATATCGCGTCGGCGAGAACCTAAAGCCCTTCCGCCCCGGTGTACCGGCGCTCTGGGATTTCCCTTTCCAGAGCTGGTTCCGGCTGATGGGCCAGCAGAGCCGCTCGCTGGGGTTCGATACCTACGGATATGGTGACCCCGCCGGCTATCTGCCTCTGCGGCGGGCCATTTCAGATTATCTGCGGCGCTCGCGGGGAGTGCACTGTGAGGCGGAGCAGGTGCTGATTGTCAACGGCATTCAGCAGGCGCTGGCCCTTTCCTTCCAGCTCTTGCTCGACCAGGGGGGGCGCGCCTGGGTGGAAGACCCGGGGTACAACGGCGCCAAGGAAGCCATGCTGGCCACAGGCATAGAGCCTATACCCGTGCCCCTGGATGAGGAGGGGCTTTCCGTGAAGAACGGCCTGGAAAAAGCCCCGGATGTAAAGATGGCCTACGTGACTCCTTCCCACCAGTACCCAATGGGAGTAGTGATGAGCCTGGCCCGCCGCCTGGAACTGCTGGAATGGGCGGCCCGGAACGAGGGCTGGATACTGGAAGATGACTACGATAGTGAGTACCGCTACAACGGCAAGCCCCTGGCGGCGCTGCAGGGTATTGACCAGAGCGGAAGAGTGGTGTATCTCGGCACCTTCAGCAAGGTCCTTTTCCCGGGCATGCGCATGGGGTATATGGTGGTGCCTGAAAAGCTGGTAGATGCCTTCATTCGGGCTAAAACCTTTGCCGACCGGGGCAACAGCATTCTGGAACAGGCGGCCCTGGCGGCCTTTCTGGAGGATGGAGGCCTGGAACGCCACCTGCGCCGTATGCGCCTGTTGTACAAGGAGCGGCAGGAAGCGCTTATTCACTGGAGCGCAAAGCTGCTCGGGGAAGCTCTCCGGATCTACCCTTCAAATACCGGACTGCATGCCGTGGGCTGGCTGGAAGGCCACCGGGATGATCAAAAAGTGGCCCAGGCCCTAGGCAGGCGGGGCATCATCGCTTCGCCGGTTTCCGGATATACCCTAAAGCACCGGCAGCCCCCGGGCCTGGTGCTGGGCTATGCGCCCTTTCGCGAGGAGATGATCCGGGAGGCGCTGGAGAAGATGGCGGAGGTGTGTTAATGTCGAAACGGCATCCTGCCGTTGCATTTTCAGCCCCATTGTGGCAGCACTCAGCCTGAAAAATTCCGACTTCCGCTTTACTCCGTCAGTCGCTTCGCTCGTGTCCGGCTTTAAGGCGCCGCTTGCACCTGGAAGCCTGTTTACTGCAGACTGCACTGGGGCCGGCAGGTGCGTACTATCCCGCCGGCGCGGCAATTAATTCGGCAAGGATGCCGAACCGACAACTCGCTGCCGCATCGCCTCATACAGCATCATACCCGCCGCCACCGACACATTAAAGCTGTCCGTGGCGCCCTTCTGCGGAATAATGAAGAGCTCATCTGCGGCGCGGGCCACGGGCGGGCTGATGCCTTCGTCTTCTGCGCCCAGTACGAAAGCTACCGGCTGGCGGAGGTCCAACTCGTAGAGTGGCTTATCGGCGCTCAGGCTGCTGGCCAGCACCCTGACTCCCGACTGCTGCAGGTATTCAATAGCTGCGATCAGGCTACTTTCGCGGCAGACCGGGATGGTGGAAAGCGCTCCGGCGGAAGTTTTTATTGCATCGGCATTGATCTGGGCGCTGTTCTTCTGGGGGATGACCAGGGCATGGGCGCCGGCTGCTTCCGCGGTGCGGGCGATGGCGCCGAAGTTGCGCACATCGGTGACGCTGTCCAGCAGCACCA